>NZ_JAPHPY010000029.1:0-71578 GCF_026241575.1 Vibrio sp. Sgm 5 | reverse complement strand
TCAATAAAGGTGCTTTGGGAAGGATGGTTTAAACTACAAACCATCCTTGAAGGCTACGAACTCGCAATGTCTCTTGAACACTAGACTTGTGATCAAGAGACAGGCATCGTTGCAGGCTTTTTCATTTCTTACTCTGGTTGCTTAAATTCGCTGTTCCTAACGCTGTTTATCTTTTAATCCAGAGACTTAGAACACAAATTAATACATCATCATTTTCGTGATCCTACTTCGCGTTTTGGCCACGCGCGTTCATTCGCTCGGCCGAGTTGGGATTCATTTCACAGATTATTCATGAAGCGAACCTAGACTGAAAAAATTCCATCGACCCCGTTCGACCTACAACGCTAGGCACAATAAAAACTAGGTACTACAGCACCTCTAGGACATTCCATGAAGAAGAACTTACTTGCCATTGCTCTTGGTAGCGTGATTGCGCTGACTGCTGCCCCATACTCTATCGCAGCTAACGATGCTGCCGTCCAATCTTCCGCCGATTACTCACAGATCGTCACTAAACGTCAGGTTGTCGACCAACTTCTCAACGACGCAGTACAAGCATTCAAATCCCCTGCGCGTATCTCGCATGCGGGTTTTACCGCCAAAATGCCGAGCAACATGGAGATTGTTACCGACCGCTTACTAGAAGCCTACAAACTTGAGCCGTACCGCACTGATCTACTGATTTCTGCAGCAAACGCGCAGATCTACAACAAGAATGCAGATCGCGCGATTAAACTGTTTGAACAAGCCCTTGCTGTTGCACCAGACGATGTGGATTTGCATGCTTACTTAGCGGTATGGCAACGCTTTGAGGGCAACCAAGCAGAATCAGCGAAACACATGGCGACGCTCACTAAGCTCAATGCAGGTAAAGCGGCAGACATCCAACGCATCTTCGACACCGTAGACCGCGTACTCGCTACGCCACTAAAAGAGAAAGCCGACAAAGGCAAATTGGATGACAAAGGCGCAATCGTCACATTGGGATACGCGCTGAACCCAGATGGTTCGATGCACCAGATCTTAGTTGAGCGTTTGGAAACCACGTTAGCAATGGCGAAAGCAAATCCAGACGCATTGATCGTATTGACGGGTGGTGTACCGAAGAACCACAAAACCGAAGGCAAGTTAATGGCGGATTGGCTGATTGAAAAAGGCATCAGCAAAGATCGCATCATTGAAGAAAACTACGCCACCAGCACGGTAGGCAACGCCCTATTCAGCAGCTACGCATTGGCGCGTCATAACATTAATCACGCGACCATCATAAGCTCAGCGAGCCACGTACGTCGTGGTCAAACCTTGTTTGAAATCGCAAGCTGGCAAACTGGCCCGCAAGGCATCACTTTCGACACAGTGAGCTACCCAGACAAACCACTGAAAGACTTAGCCAAAGCCAGCGATGGCGAATTGCTTGGTATCTACCGCGATGCACTGCGTACTTACGGCATGTGGAGCTACCGCTCTTACCCGCTAGAGTCGCGTTAATACACTAGAGCCAGAAAGCAAAAGAGACCGCGTTAATGCGGTCTCTCATAGAATCATTTGAACATGATGCAGTGGTCAATCAATGCGTTTTGTAGATTTTGTTTGTCACTCAGAATCACTAGAGCATAGATAGTATTTTTGTCACCAATTCGGTAAAGCAGCTTGAATCCATCAAAGCTAAACTGCCGGATGTCGTAAACACCGATTGTTGTCAGTTCATAACAAGGGGGATAGATAGACGGGTTATTCATAACGTTGTTTTCAAACCTCTGCTGAACCGCAATTAATCTATCAATCACATCGTTGCGAGCGCTCCAGTTCGATAAATAGTTAATACTCTGAATAGCCGTATTTTCAAAGGTTTGTGTATAGAGAACTTTTGCTTCCATGCTCGTATCAAACTCAATCTTTGAGTGCTGCTAACGTGCTCTTCATATCTTCTGATGACTTTACACGTTCATTCGCAACATCATTTTGAGCAAAGCTAACAAACTTCATTAAAGCAATGGCTTCATCACGCTTCTGACGTTCTTCATAAGACTCAACGACATAAATAGGCTTACCATTTTGCGTAATCGTCATTGGTTCATCCAGTTCAAGCTTCGCAGCATTCTTTTTTAGATAACTTACCGTTTCAGTGCTCATCATATGACTCCTATCGGCAACCTCGCTGGTGTAACAACAAACGAAACCAGCCGAGCTATACTGCAGGTTTGACCGAAATATTTGAATCAATAGAAAGTGCTAATCACATTCTATTTTTCGTTTAGATTTTGACCTAATTTTGCCAACTATACCTATGCATTTCGAACAAACCAAATTAAGTTTAAATTTAGACTCCTACTTCAAATATAGAAAAAGCCTGCGTACTTGCAGGCTTTCTTGTCTTTGTGCAGTGATAAGAACCGCTTAAATTGCTTCGCCGTTTACCGTTACTGCCACATCAATATTGCCACGAACTGCGTTTGAATATGGGCAAACTTGGTGTGCAATGCGCGTTAGCTCTAGCGCTTGTTCTTGTGGCATGTCTAGTTCTACCGCTAGGCTCACTGTTAGTGCAAAGCCACCGTTATCGTTCGGACCAATGCCCACTTCCGCTGTTACGGGTGCACTCTTCAGGTTTACTTTACCTTCACGTGCTACGTGTAGAATCGCGTTAGAAAAACACGCTGAATAGCCCGCTGCAAAAAGCTGTTCTGGGTTAGTTGCTGCGCCTGTGCCGCCCATTTCCTTCGGGTATGACAGCTCTAGATCGAGAAGACCGTCATCTGTTTTTACTTGACCATTACGACCAGCCAAAGCGGTAGCTTGAGTTTTGTATAGAGTAGTCATGCGAGTGTCCTTCTTAATTTAAGTTGCGCACAATTTAATTGCTTGCAATCTTATATCGAAGTAAAGAACGTTTGCAACTATATTGTGCACAATTTATTTTATGACTCTCTTTCTCCATGAGCAGGTAGGCAACGCCAATGAGCCAGTGTTACAACGACAACACCATGACCGACGACGATAAACTCTTACTCGAAAACCAAGTTTGCTTCCCGCTCTACAGCGCAGCAAATGCGGTGATCCGAGCTTACCGACCGTTGTTGGACGAGCTTGATCTGACCTATTCGCAATACTTAGTGATGATGGTGCTGTGGGAAAAAGACGGTGCCAGTGTGAAAGAATTGGGGTCACAACTGCATTTGGACTCAGGCACACTCACACCGCTGCTTAAACGCTTAGAAGCAAAAGGCTATGTAGAGCGCGGCCGAAGTGAAACTGATGAACGCGTTCGTGTACTCAATCTAACCGAGCAAGGTCGTGCCCTTAAAGAGCAAGCTAAGTCAGTGCCAAACGCCATGATGTGTAAAATCACCTTAGAGCTAGATGAAATGATCATGCTGAAGAAGTTGTGTGGCAAAGTGCTCGACAATCTGAGCTAACAAAATAGAAGCATCCGCTTCCCCACTTCCTATTAGAAAGAGCCTTCCGAGATGCAGACTCTTTCGATCTTAGCTAGAAGATCTATTCAAAGTAATCATCGGCATTCTCTATTGCCAACCCGCTTTCATCTTCAATAAAACCTATCAAAGCAAACTCACTTACATCGGATTTCCCTATCAAGTGAAATAGGAAATGGCTATCAATAGGATAGTTACAAGCGATTTTCCTTAAACACACTCCGATGAGAATATACTTTCCGAAAGCAACAACAGCTCAGCTTAAAACATTCAAAGGAAAGTAAATTATGATTAATACTCAAATCAAACCATTTGCAGCTACAGCGTACAAAAACGGCGAATTCGTTGAAGTAACAGAACAAGACGTTCTAGGTAAATGGGCAGTATTCTTCTTCTACCCAGCAGACTTTACGTTTGTATGTCCAACAGAACTGGGCGACCTAGCAGACCACTACGAAGAGCTACAAAAACGTGGCGTAGAAGTTTACTCAGTATCAACTGACACACACTTCACTCACAAAGCATGGCACGACAGCTCAGACACAATCGGTAAGATTCAGTACTACATGCTTGGCGACCAAACAGGCAACATCACAAACAACTTCGGTGTGATGCGTGAAGGTCAAGGTCTTGCAGACCGTGCAACGTTCCTAATCGACCCGGAAGGTACTATCCAAGCAATGGAAATCACTGCTGAAGGTATCGGTCGTGACGCAGAAGACCTACTACGCAAAGTGAAAGCAGCTCAATACGTAGCAGCGCACCCAGGCGAAGTTTGCCCAGCTAAATGGAAAGAAGGTGAAGAGACACTAGCTCCATCACTAGACCTAGTTGGCAAAATCTAAGCCACTGAAATTTAAGTTCTAATCAGTTCCCGATTTCCTTTTTCTGATTAGAACTGAATTAGAGAGCACTTCAGGTTAGATACCTTGACGACCTTCTGCCTGATTTGCTCTCTCCCCCTCAGATTTTATCTAAAGTAACCACTTTTTATTACCTATCTGAATAAGTAGGTGTGCAGTAATTGCGTAGAAAAAATCGTTTAGAACCAGGCATAGATTTTCGATAGCTAGTTCCCCTAACTACAAAATCTATAACGCAGTTATCAACGATTTTGGCTAGCAAGAATGAACAAATACTTGTTTTGATTGGTAACTATTTAATTAAGGTAGTAACAACTATGTTAGACCAAGCGATCCAACAACAACTCAAACAATATCTGGCTAATGTAAAAGAAGAAGTTCGTTTAGTGGTTAGTCTAGATGAAAGCAAAGCATCGAATGACATTTTGTCTCTAGCGAACCAAATCGCAGAGATGAGCGACCTAATCACCGTTGAACGTGACGACAACGCAAGCGCACGTAAACCAGTGATGGCGGTAACTAACCCAGCAAAAGGCACTGCACTACGCTTTGCAGGCTTGCCAATGGGTCACGAATTTACCTCTCTAGTATTGGCTCTGCTTCATTCTGGCGGTCACCCAATCAAACTAGAACCAGAAGTGATTGAGCAAATCGCAGCACTAGACAAAGATCTAGACGTAGAAATCTTCATTTCACTGTCGTGTCAAAACTGTCCGGACGTGGTTCAAGCGTTCAACATGATGGCGGCGATCAACCCGAAAGTAAAAGCAACCATGATCGACGGTGGTTTGTTCCAAGATGAAGTGAAACAACGCGACATCATGGCCGTACCAAGCGTATTCGTGAACGGTGAGCTATTCGGTCAAGGTCGTATGTCTCTGACTGAAATCCTAAACAAAGTGGATGACGGCGCGAGCGAGAAAGCCGCAAAAGCACTGAGCGAAAAAGACCCATACGACGTACTTGTTGTCGGCGGTGGTCCTGGTGGTAGCGCAGCTGCTCTATACGCCGCTCGTAAAGGTATTCGTACTGGCGTTGTTGCTAAGCGTTTTGGTGGTCAGGTTATGGACACCATGGCAATCGAGAACTTCATTTCGGTAAAACGTACTGAAGGTCCAAAACTAGCAACTGACCTAGCAGAACACCTAAAAGAATACGATGTAGACGTCGTGACTGAGCAACAAGCTGAGAAGCTAATGGGCGCAGCACATACAGAAGATGGTTTGATTCACATCCAACTTGAAAGCGGCGCAACGCTGAAGAGTAAGAGTGTCATCTTAAGCCCTGGTGCACGCTGGCGTGAAATGAACGTTCCGGGTGAGCAAGAGTACCGCAACAAAGGTGTCGCGTACTGCCCACACTGTGACGGTCCACTGTTCAAAGGCAAGAAAACTGCGGTTATCGGTGGTGGTAACTCAGGCATCGAAGCAGCTATCGACCTTGCTGGTATCGTAGAACACGTAACGGTTCTTGAATTCGCAGACGTACTTCGCGCAGACCAAGTGCTTATCGACAAAGCGAACTCACTACCAAACGTAGACATCATCACGATGGCGCAAACCACTGAAGTAGTGGGTGACGGTACTCGTGTAACAAGCTTGAAGTACAAAGACCGCAACACAGATGAAATCAAAGAGATTGAACTGTCAGGTATCTTTGTTCAAATCGGTCTAGTTCCGAACACAGAATGGCTAAAAGATTCAGAAGTAGCCCTATCTGAGCGCGGCGAGATTGAAGTCGGTAGCCGTGGCGATACTAGCCTAGAAGGTGTGTTCGCAGCCGGTGACGCAACAACCGTTCCTTACAAACAGATCATCATTGCGATGGGTGAAGGTGCAAAAGCAAGCTTAGGCGCATTTGACTACCTAATCCGTAAGCAAGGTTAATCTCCAATTTCTTGAGCACAAAGCGCACGGTGCTGTGTTTTCTTCCCCGGAAAACCAATCGGGGCACCGTGACAGCGATGAGTAACAAGAAATAAAATCAAAAAACCTAGAAGCCCAAAGACTTTGCCAGCAGGTATTAACTGCTGGCTTTTTTGGTTTTTTTTTGGGGGGGGGAATTTATAAAATAGCCACTTATAAACAAACACTTAACATCAGCTGATAACCCATCAACACAATAAAACTTCTTACTTCTCCACCTATTGAACTGACCTCAAACAGGCTCAATATCAAGACTAATTGCATATAGGAGGCAACATGCCACAACAATTAGTTATCAATTGGGACGAACCTGCTTCGATATCTGAACAACACTTTCCGCAAGACAAATTAGATAGAGCAAAATATGCTGAGTTTCTGACAAAGTTTCTTTCAAATCAGGGCTTTGATGAAGCAAGAGAAGAAGGTGAACAAAAAAGAAACTATGTTCTAAATTTAAACTCAGAGTGGGGCTCTGGAAAAACTTACTTCTTAAAGCGTTGGGCAAACGACCTCAAAGAACACTATCCTGTCGTTTACGTCGATGCATGGGAAAAAGACTATTCTGAAGATCCCTTGATGACGGTAGTGTCTGCAATCATCAAGGATTTAAAAGCTCAAGCAGGAAAAGATGAAGAAAAATTTACAGCTCCAACGAAACTAATTGGCCTATTGAAGGCTGCGGCTCCAGGTATTGCAAGGGGAATGTCGAAGCGTTTTCTTGGAATTGACCCTGTAATAATCATGGAAGCCGGAGAAAAAGAAAATGGAGCAATTGAATCAATTACAGTACCGAGTGATAACGGGGAATCAATAGATCTAAGTCATGCAGGTTCTGATGTTGTGAAACACTTGATCAGAGAACATGAAGCTAAAAGTGAGGCAATATCTAATCTAAAGAAAAACGTAGCTCAATGGGTTGAAGCTGTTAAAGCTCTGAAGAGTATCTCATTTCCCGCTTTTATCTTCATCGATGAACTAGATCGTTGTAGGCCAAGTTATGCAGTTGAGATGCTCGAAACAATAAAACATATCTTTGATATTCCTGGTGTTGTATTCGTTGTGGCTACTGATACAGAACAATTACAACATGCTGTCAAAGCAGTTTATGGCGAAGGTTTCGATGCAAGAGTTTACCTTGGGCGTTTCTTCAATAGCCGCTTTAGCTTAAAAGCGCCCTCCCTTGAAAACTTCCTAGATGCGCATAGTGACTCTTACAAACTAGCACCTAGTTACTTGAACGATTTAGGCGTCAAGTTATTACCATATACTCAGAGTGAAAAAGAAACTTTGCAGAATATCGCCGTAGTGTTGAATGCGTTTCGAATGTCACCAAGAACGTCACTTCAAATTGCAGATAGAGTCATAGCAACCATATCTCATATGCCCAAAAACTCCTCACTAGACATATTGATGTTAACCACTCTTCATTGTTTGAGAGAACGAAATGAAGGACTGTTTAAAGACATTGTTTCTGGTGGATTCAAAAGAGTCGAAGGGACAGGAGATAGTTCTAAAGTTATTTACTTAAGTTCCTTTTTGGAAAGTAACATGTCATTGATTGATGGCATCATAGCAACTTACTTAGAACCATCATCGATTGCATCGCGCCTGCGGTTGAGTCGTCATCAAACATACGGAAATTTCTATAAAGACGGCATCTATAAGTTCACATATCAGGAATATTTGAGAGACATCTTTGCCCCTCATTTTGAATCAATTGAACATACACCCGCCTACGTATTTGGTCTTTCTGATACTTCGCGTAGCCCAACACAAACTTCCCTTGAAAAATGCGCAAAAAGACTCAAAGAACTGCATGAAGATTCGGAGATAGAAAGTGCTGGTATAGAGTGGATGAAATACATCTATTTAAATGATAAGTACGATTCCATCAGCAAAGAGCAGTATCAAGACTTTGTTGAACTCTCATCAGCACTTGACTGGATGGGCAAAGAAGAGCTCTAAAATCTGATAAACCAATACCCTCCCCCTTGATAACCATATTCAAATGCTGGGCAAACCATGTCTAGAAAAGGGGGGAGTTGGAGGGGGGTTGCAAGCACAGAACCCAACATTCAGCTTCAAACCACCAACCCCACCTAACCTCCCCTTGTATCAAACTCTGAAGATCTCAACACAACGAGCTCAAAGGGGAGGAACGGGTTCTGCACTCACGGATAATTCAATTCACACGGTAAGCATCACAACACGCTTCAAATAGATTCTGAATACTCGCTTAGGCTCTTTCAGCATGACGGTGAAAAGCAAAGAGCTCACCGCAACAAAGAACAGCCCTCCCCCTAGATAACCGCATCCAAATGCTGGGCAGCCCAAGTCGAGAAAAGGGGGAGCTGGAGGGGTTGCAAGCACCTAACCCAACATCCAGCTTCAAACCATCAACCCCACCTAACCTCCCCTTGTATCAAACTCCGAAGCTCTCAATACACCGAGATCAAAGGGGAGGAACTGATTCTGTGTTCGCAGATAATTCAATCCACAACGCCAGCATCACAACGCGCTGAAAGTAGATTCTGAATACTCGCTTAGGTTCCTTCAGAATGATGACGGGAAGGCGTTGAACTAAAAGCAGAAAAGAAAACCCTCCCCCTTGATAGCCGCATTCAAATGCTTGGCAAATCAGGTCGAGAAAAGGGGGAGTTGGAGGGGGTTGCAAGCACCTTACCTAGCATTCAGCATCAAACCACCAACCCCACCTAACCTCCCCTTGTATCAAACTCCGAAGCTCTCAACACAACGAGCTCAAAGGGGAGGAACGGGTTCTGCACTCACGGATAATTCAATTCACACGGTAAGCATCACAACACGCTGGAAGTAGATTCTGAATACTCAATTAGGTTCTTTCAGAATGACGATGGGAAAGCACTGTTCTCACAACAGCATAGAACAGCCCTCCCCCTTGATAACCAAATTCAAATGCTGGGCAAACCAAGTCGAGAAAAGGGAGAGTTGGAGGGGATTGCAAGCACCTTACCTAGCATTCAGCATCAAACCACCAACCCCACCCAACCTCCCCTTGTATCAAACTCCGAAGCTCTCAACACTCCGAGCTCAAAGGGGAGGGACAGGTTCTACACTCGCGGATAATTCAATTCACATTGCAACACAACAACGCGCTGAAAGTAGATTCTGAATACTCGCTTAGGCTCCTTCAGAATGACGATGGGAAAGCACGGAGCTCACAGCAGCAAAGAATGCCCCTCCCCCTTGAACACCACATCCAAATGCATAGCAAACCATGTCGAGAAAAGGGGGAGCTGGAGGGGGTTGCAAGCACATAACCCAACATTCAGCATCAAACCACCAACCCCACCCAACCTCCCCTTGTATCAAACTCCGAAGCTCTCAACACTCCGAGCTCAAAGGGGAGGGACAGGTTCTACACTCGCGGATAATTCAATTCACATTGCAACACAACAACGCGCTGAAAGTAGATTCTGAATACTCGCTTAGGCTCCTTCAGAATGACGATGGGAAAGCACGGAGCTCACAGCAGCAAAGAATGCCCCTCCCCCTTGATAACCACATTCAAATGCTTGGCAAACCATGTCGAGAAAAGGGGGAGTTGGAGGGGGTTGCAAACACCTAACCCAGCATTCAGATTCAAACCACCAACCCCACCTAGCCTCCCCTTGTATCAAACTCCGAAGCTCTCAACACATCGAGTTCAAAGGGGAGGGACTGGTTCTGTGCTAGCGGATAATTCCGTTCACAATGCAACATCACAACGCGCTGAAAGTAGATTCTGAATAATCGCTTAGGCTCCTTCAGAATGACGGTGGGAAAGCCTGATCTCACAGCAGCAAAGAATAACCCTCCCCCTTGATAACCACATTCAAATGCTTGGCAAACCAAGTCGAGAAAAGGGGGAGTTGGAGGGGGTTGCAAGCACATACCCCAGCATTCAGCCTCAAACCCACCAACCCCACCTAACTTCCCCTTGTATCAAACTCCGAAACTCTCAAAGCAACGAGCTCAAAGGGGAGGAACTGGTTCTGCATTCACGGATAACTTAATTCACACTGTTAGCATCACAACGCGCTGAAAACAGATTCTGAATAATCGCTTAGGCTCCTTCAGAATGACGATGGGAAAGCACTGTTCTCACAGCAGCAAAGAACACTCTCCCCCTTGATAACAACATTCAAATGCTTGGCAAACCAAGTCGAGAAAGGGGGAGTTGGAGGGGGTTGCAAACATGTAACCCAATATTCAGCTTCAAGCCACCAACCCCACCTAACCTCCCCTTGTATCAAACTCTAAAGCTCTCAACACTCCGAGCTCAAAGGGGAGGGACTGGTTCTGTATTCGCGGATAGTTCAGTTCACAATGCAACATCACAACGCGCTGAAAGTAGATTCTGAATACTCGCTTAGGCTGCTTCAGAATGACGCTGGGAAAGCACTGTTCTCACAGCAGCAAAGAAAACCCTCCCCCTTGATAACCACATCCAAATGCTTGGCAAACCATGTCGAGAAAAGGGGGAGTTGGAGGGGGTTGCAAGCACATAACCCACATTCAACCTCAAGCCAACAACCCCACCTAACCTCCCCTTGTATCAAACTTCGAAGATCTCAACACTCCGAGTTCAAAGGGGAGGGACAAGTTTCGTGTTCGCAGATAGTTCTGTTCAGAATACAACATCGCAACGCGCTGAAAGTAGATTCTGAATACTCGCTTAGGCTCTTTCAGAATGACGATGGGAAAGCACTGAGCTCACCGCAGAAAAGAGAACCCTCCCCCTTGATAACCACATCCAAATGCGTAGCAACTCAAGTCGAGAAAAGGGGGAGTTGGAGGGGGTTGCAAGCACATAACCCAACATTCAACCTCAAACCAACAACCCCACCTAACCTCCCCTTGTATCAAACTCCGAAGCTCTCAACACTCCGAGGTCAAAGGGGAGGAACTGGTTCTGTATTCGTAGATAGTTCAGTTCACAATGCAACATCACAACGCGCTGAAAGTAGATTCTGAATACTCGCTTAGGCTCCTTCAGAATGACGCAGTTCGTTTCACGCTCTCTCCCCGTCATTCCCGTGAACCTAGGTGAGACTGGGAATCTACTTACCACAAACTCGAATGAAAATAATTGGCAAACCATGTCGAGAAAAGGGGGAGTTGGAGGGGGTTGCAAGCACATAACCCAACATTCAACCTCAAACCAACAACCCCACCTAACCTCCCCTTGTATCAAACTCCGAAACTCTCAATACTCCGAGATCAAAGGGGAGGGAATGGTTCTGCATTCGCGGATAATTCAATTCACAACGCAACATAACAACGCGCTAGAAGTAGATTCTGAATACTCGCTTAGGCTCCTTCAGAATGACGCTGGAAAAACACTGAACTCACCGCAACAAAGAATACCCTCCCCCTTGATAACCGCATTCAAATGCTTGGCAAACCATGTCGAGAAAAGGGGGAGTTGGAGGGAGTTGCAAGCACATAACCCAACATTCAGCATCAAACCAACAACCCCACCTAACCTCCCCTTCTATAAAGCTTCAAGAAGCTCATATAAAAAATTCCAAAAAATCCCTTTACCTAAACTTAACTTGAGGTTTTAGCATGTTCATCGTTGGCTAGAAAATGACAAAAAGGAGCACACCATGATCCAGCTAGAACACGTGAACTTAGTGGTAAAAGACATCCCTGAAATGCTGAAGTTTTACCAAGCGGCCTTTCCGCATTGGTATGTGCGTGATGAAGGGGAAGGTACATGGAGCGGCAAGCACAGAAACTGGCTGCACTTTGGCGATGAGTACCAATACATTGCGTTGAGTGACCACGGCGAAGGCAACAATCGCGATTTAGATGGTCATCAAGTTGGGTTGGCGCATTTCGCTTATGTGACCAACAACGTTGACGCTGTGATGAAAAGACTGGTTGAAGCGGGCTACCCAATCGCCCAATCCGGCGCGGATGAGCCATACCGAAAGAACGTCTATTTTGTTGACCCTGCCGGTTTTGAAATCGAGTTTGTAGAATACCTGACGGATGACCCAAAATTGCGTAACTCGACGAATTAAGGGCTTAACCTTTATCTCTCTTTTATCAAGAAAGAGCAGCGTCTTAGATACCCAAAAGCCCCTAACTTTTCAGCTAGGGGCTTTGAACATTTTACCTTGAGCGAGTGATTAGCTAGCGGCTAATTCAGGCTTCGCTGCCTTATTGCTTTTTGACTTCATCCAAACGATGACGGCCGCAAGCACTAAGATTGGTACCAGTGGGTCAATGAGCGTGCCACCCTTACCAAAGACTAGGTTTAGCGCCATGATGATCGATGCACCAATCGCCCACGCCACGGTTGACGATACTGACCAGATTTTAATTTGGTCTGCCAACTCTGTAATACCTAGCGTGCGGTTGATGATGTGGAAGTAAGAGTCATTAAGGTGTGAGAAACCAACCGGGCCAACCGCACACGCCAATGCCACGAATACAGGATCCAGACCTAATGTTTCGACTAGAGGTAACGTCATTGTCGCAGCAACCATCATCGATGCTGTAGCCGAGCCTTGAATCAATCGAAGCATAGACGCGATAGCCAATGGCACAAGTAGTGGTGGGATACCGCTGCTAGCGATAGCTTCTGCCACTTGTGGACCAGCGCCAGACGCTTTAAGTACGGCGCCCATTGCGCCACCACAGCCCGTTACCACTAAGATAAGACCTGTTGTTGATAGCGCATCGTCCATCGAGCCAACCATGTCTTTACGGTCGATGTTGCGAGTTAGACCGTACAACGCCATTAATACACCAAGGCCTACAGCAACAACTGGGTTACCAAGCAGCGACAGCGCTGCATGAAGGAATGTGTCTCCTGAACCAACTAAAGTGTTGATAAGGATAAGTGCAATCGGAACAAGAATTGGACCAAAAGAAAGGAAGTTACTTGGCAGCTCTTTGTCGTCCGTTGCTTCTACTTTTTCTAAGTTTGCCCAATCCGCTTGGTTTGTGATCCAGCCATCGCCGTTAGGTACGCGGTAGTATTCATTACCCACACGGCGGATGTAAATCATCGAGAGCAGCATCATAGGTACAGACACCATTAGCCCCCACAGCATGTACTCACCTAGGTCGACACCAAGAATACCGGCTACAGCAACAGGACCCGGTGTTGGCGGCACAAGTGCGTGAGTGATAAGTAGACCAAGTGCGAGCGTCACACCAAGACCAACGGCAGATTTACCCGTATCTCGTGAAATTGCGCGAACAAGAGAGTGCAAAATGATGTACGCAGAGTCACAAAAAACTGGAATTGCCACCAGCACACCAGTGAACCCAAGTGCTAGATCTTCACGGCCTTTACCACAGATCTTAACGAAGGTTTTCGCCATGCGGACAGCAGCACCAGAACGTTCAAAACACGCGCCCATGATGACACCGAAGGCGATGAGCTCTCATCACCTAGTACACGTTGTTGCGCAAGCAACTGAAATTGTTATAAGTATTTTTATTAGAGGTAAGGGTGAACCCAACCAAGACCTTCTTCTGTGCTGTGTCTTGGATTGTATTCGCAGCCGATCCAGCCTTGATAACCTGAGTCATCCAACACGTTGAACAGGTGTGGGTAGTTCAACTCACCTTCTGACGGTTCGTGTCTTTCAGGCACTGAGGCGATTTGAATGTGGCCGGTGTAAGGAGCGACTTCACGGATTAATGTGCTTAAGTCGCCATCCATAATTTGAGCGTGGTAAAGGTCGAGTTGCAGTTTTACGTTTGGACGAGCCACTTGCTTAATCAGCTCGACCGCTTCGCGTTGATGGGCGACAAAGTAGTTCGGCACGTCGCGATTGTTGAGTGGCTCAATCATCAACTCAACACCTTGCTCGGCAAACTTATCCGCTGCATAACGGATGTTTGAGATGAAAGTTTCAATATGCTGGTCACGAGAGAAGCGTGAATCAACAATGCCAGACATAGCGTGAACCTTTTTACACTTCAGTGCCTTGGCGTACATCAGTGCAGTCTCAACGCTCGCCTTAAACTCATCCTCACGGCCCGGAATCGCGGCGAAGCCACGTTCGCCAGCATCCCAATCACCCGGAGGCATATTGAAAAGCGCTTGTTCAAATCTGAACTGTTCCATCTTGTTGGCCAGCTCTTGCGCCTCGAATGCGTATGGGAAGAGGTACTCTACCGCTTTGAATCCCGCTTGATGCGCTTTCTCAAAACGCTCTAAAAACGGCACTTCTGTGAATAACATGGTTAGGTTTGCTGCGAACTTAGCCATTATTTACCTCTCCCTTTTAGGTCTTGAACCTCGGCATCCGTTAGGTAACGAATGTTGCTGTCTTTAAGAATGAACGCCAATTTTGCGGTTTCTTCCAGCTCTTCAGCATTGTCTACTGCATCTTCAAAGTCTGTGCCTGTAATGACCGGACCATGGTTAGCCAGTAAGAAAGCACGATAGTCACCAGCACGTTGTGCGAGTTCTTCTGCAATTTGTGGATCCCCCGGACGCAGGTAAGGGATCACTGGTAGCTCACCAATACGCATCACAAAGTAAGGTGTGAATGCTTTGATGGCATTGGTGCGGTCTAACTCTTCAAGGCAAGACAACGCCGTTAGGTACGTTGAATGCAAGTGCACGATGGCGTTGCATTGCGAATTATTGCGGTAAATGGCTAAGTGAAATGCCACTTCTTTCGACGGCTTTTTACCCGAGATATGGTTGCCATTGATATCCACTACAGACAGCTCTTCTGCCACTAAGCGCCCAAACGAAGAGCCTGTCGGCGTTGCCAAAAAATGACCGTTAGGTAATTTCACAGACAAGTTACCAGCACCGCCCGTCGCATAGCCGCGCTCAAACATAGAACGAGCCATGGTCACCATTTGATCTCGCAGTTGATGCTCTGTCATTAAGTCTTTATTCATCACAACTCCTGTTATTCAAAAAGCGACTGAGCTTTGGCAAAGAAATGCTCATCACCAAAGTTGCCAGATTTCAGCGCCAGTGAAAGTTCGCCATCAACGGATTTCACCCAAGGCACGCCCGGCGCAATTTGAGGGCCGATATGGAACCCTGTTACCGCGAGGCTTTGCGTAACAACGCCAGATGTTTCACCACCAGCAACGATGAAGTTCTTCACACCGTGTTGCTGTAGTTTGATAGCCAACTTACTGAAGAATTGCTCAACGGCATGGCTAGAGGCTTGTGCGCCAAACTCTTCTTGAATGGCTTTTAGAGCCGTTGCCTCTGCGGTTGCGTAAACCAGCGGAGCAAATTCACTGTCGATATTGGTCATCACCCAATCGAACACGTGATTTGAGTATGCTTCATCGGTGAGGCACGCTTTCACATCAATCGCGAAATGCGGTGCTTGTTGTTTGTAAACGGCGACTTGTTGATTAGTCATCACCGAACATGAGCCAGAGAACACCACCGTCGACGCCTTGGTTGGGTTGCCCGCTTTCTTAGTGTCACTTTGATCGGTCAGATGTTCTGCCCAGTTCTTAGCAATCCCCGCCGCTAGACCAGAACCACCGGTAACCAGCTTAAGAGATTTCGCTGCCTGACCGAGTGTCACAAGATGAGCGGCATTGAATGCATCCACAACGGCATAACGAACACCTTGTTGTTTAAGGGATTCAAATCGCTCAGACACCGCTTGGGAGCCTTGCTCAATCACTTGGAAATTCACCAAACCAGATGAGCCTTGTGACTGCGCATCCATCATGCGAATCAAGCTAGAATCTGTCATTGGCGTCACTGGGTGGTTACGCATACCAGAATCACTGAGCAAATCTTGGAAAACAAACAGGTGGCCGTTGTAAACCGTGCGGCCATTAACCGGCAATGCAGGGCAAACAATGGTGAAATCCTCTTTTAACTCGGCAAGCAACGCATCAGTAACAGGACCAATATTACCTTCAGCGGTACTGTCGAAGGTTGAACAGTATTTGAAATAGAACTGCTGACAGCCATTGTCTTGCAGCCATTTCAACGCAGCCACCGAATCGTTGATTGCTTCATCGACAGGGCAAGAGCGAGATTTAAGACTGATCACAACCGCGTCGGCATTGATATCAACCTGTTGCTTCGGAATGCCGTTAAGCTGCACGGTGCGCATGCCATTTTCTACAAGGAATCCGGCAATATCAGTCGCGCCAGTAAAGTCGTCTGCAATAACACCTAATAACATAATTACTTCTCCACTT
The DNA here is from genome assembly GCF_026241575.1 of Vibrio sp. Sgm 5. NCBI lineage: Bacteria > Pseudomonadati > Pseudomonadota > Gammaproteobacteria > Vibrionales > Vibrionaceae > Vibrio > Vibrio sp. Sgm 5. The sequence goes on along the minus strand of NZ_JAPHPY010000029.1, from coordinate 55,168 downwards.
TACTTGCGCTTATTGGTCTTTGCTTTCCACACCAGGAAGCTCAATACCGTTAAAGATTTTGATAACGGCACTGTCGTCTTCCTGACCAAAGCCTGCATTGCTTGCGCTTACAAACATGTTTAGAGCGGCACTGGAAAGTGGCAGAGGGAATTTCAGATCTTTCGCGGTATCTGACACAAGGTTTAGGTCTTTAACGAAGATATCGACCATTGATTTCGGTGAGTAGTCACCGTCGACGACATGCTTCATGCGGTTCTCAAACATCCAAGAATTACCCGCGGCATTGGTCACCACGTCGTACATCAAATCCAATGGAATGTTTGCACGAGCGGCAAGCGCCATCGCTTCTGCACCTGCTGCAATGTGAACACCCGCAAGCAGTTGGTGAATGATTTTCACTGTCGCACCAAGGCCTACAGCTTCACCAATGTTGTATACCTTGGCAGCCGTTGCGCTCAATACAGGCTCCAGCGCATCAAATGTGCTTTGTGCACCCGACGCCATAATAGTCATCTCGCCAGCTTCTGCTTTTACTGCGCCGCCAGATACCGGAGCATCAAGCATCACAAGATCGTGCTCAGCCAATTTGGCTTCAATTTGCTTGGCGTCTTCTGCCGAGATAGTTGCCGATACCATGACAGGCGTGTTTGGCTTGAGCGCAGCCGCAAGGCCTGTTTTGAACAATACGGTGTTAACTTGCGCCGCATTCACAACCAAAACCAACACAGAATCAAGTTGATCGGCAAACTCGACTGCATTGGTAGAAACGGCTTTCGCGCCAAATGCACCCAGCTCTTCTAAAGCACTAGGATTCAGGTCGAAACCATATACATCAAGGCCTGCACGCACACATGACTTCGCCGCGCCCATTCCCATAGAGCCTAAACCGATAACACCGACAGATTGAACTTCGCTCATAACAACACCTTCTTGGTAAATTGAATTTTGTTAATTCTTGTTTAGTTGGTGTGATTATATGTGAAGCACAAACCCAAGACTTCGCTTTGAATCACATTTTTTCACACAAATTAACAACGCTGTGATATTTACCCCTTTATGGGCAGAGATAACCAGACCAGTTAACACAAGGGAGGGCAAGGCTTATTAGGTTGAGAACATATATTCACAGATATTCACAAAGAGCAAAAAGGTTGGTAGGATACTGAAAAACAAGAATATAGAAGTGAAATCATGATCCCAGCAGAACGTCAAAGAACCATCTTGTCCCTGTTATCACACCAAGAAGTGTTAAGCATTTCAGATTTAACCGACCACCTTGGCGTATCACATATGACCATTCGCCGTGACATCGTGAAACTGGAATCCTCAGGTAAAGTCGTTTCTGTTTCTGGTGGAGTGCAACTGGCTCAGGCTTTACATTCTGAGCTTTCCCATGACGCTAAAGTCGAGCAACAAGCGGATGAGAAGGTTCAAATCGGCAAACTTGCAGCCACGTTAATTGGCAAAGACGCTACGATTTACTTGGATGCGGGAACTACTTCTCTAGAGATCGCCCATCAAATAGCGGATCGTGACGATCTATTAGTGATCACCAATGACTTTTCTATCGCCGCTTTCCTAATGACGCACAGTCAATGTGAGCTTTACCATACAGGGGGCAAAATTGATCGTGAGAACCAATCCACAGTTGGTGGAAAAGTCGCAGAGTTCTTGAACGGATTGAACATTGATATTGCCTTTATCTCGACGTCTTCTTGGAGCTTAAAAGGCTTATCAACACCAAACGAAAACAAAGTCCTTGTGAAAAAGGCCATCGTCAAAGCGGCACAAACCAACTACCTTGTTTCTGACTCCACCAAATACGGCCAAATTGCCAGCTTTCATGCATTAAATATCGAGCAATTAGACGGCATCATTACCGATTCCAATCTGTCTGACGTAGTAACACAAGAGCTGATGGATAAAGGGTTAAGTGTTATTAAAGAAGCGCATCAGTAAGCCTCAAATACAAGAAATAACAGGGCCTATCAGATTTAGGTAGGCTCTATCGACCTACCCAACACACACCATAAACCATGCTCAATTAGAGCTCATTCACTGTTCATTTCATAAGTCGTTACACAACTCGGGGCTTTAAGGCTTTACATCTGGCGCAAGGAGTAGAACACTTCCCCCAAAGTAAAATTCAGCCGACATAGTAGAGTCAGTAAAGTTATGAGTAACACCACGGCGAAAAAGTCGAATCCATTATTCGAGATCCTGTTTAACGTCATCATTCCTTCATTCATTTTGATGAAGTTCAGTGGTGAAGAGCACCTAGGTACAGCATTGGCACTGGTTGTCGCTTTGATGTTCCCTTTGGTGTACGGCGGCATGGATCTTATCCGCAACAAGAAGTTTAACTTCATCTCTGCACTTGGTTTTATCAGCGTGCTATTAACCGGCGGTATCGGTTTGTTAGAACTAGACACGCGCTGGTTGGCATTGAAAGAAGCCTTAATCCCAGGTTTGATTGGTCTTGCTGTGTTGGGCTCAACCTTCACTCGCTACCCGCTTATGCAGAAGATGCTGTTGAATGACACGATTTTGAACCTACCGCTGATTAACGAGCGTTTGGTACAAAACGGAAAAACTCAAGCGTTCGAGCGCTGCTTGATGTCTTCAAACTACCTGTTCGCCAGCACATTCGCATTCTCATCAGCAATGAACTATTTCTTAGCAACGTGGATTGTAACCAGCCCAGCAGGTACAGCAGCGTTCAATGAAGAGTTAGGTAAACTAACGCTGTACAGCTACCCAATGATTGCGATCCCGAGCATGTTGATGATGTTTGGTATTTTCTACTACATCTGGCGCCAAGTTCGCGCAATGACATCGCTAGAGACTGAGCAGATTTTTCATACCAAATAATGCTCGTTCCGCCTTGATAGGCAAAGTGAGATAAAAAGAACCCCGATTGTTGATCACCAATTATCGGGGTTTTGTTTTTTTGGAGTGATTTAGTTAAGCGTGATTAGAAGCTGTAAGCCACAGACGCTTTAAAGTTACGACCCACTTCGTAGCTGGTGTATTTCACTGAACCCCAAGAGATACCAAAACCTGTGTGCTCTGAGTATAGCTTGTTGAACACGTTGTCGACCGCTAGGTTAACTGACAGGTCTTTCGCAAAGTCTGGTACGTACACTGCCCATAGGTTATGCGTTGCGAAACCAGGGCGTTCAACTTTCTCGCCATCTTCGTCTGTGTAGTCGTTACCCGGAACGAAGCGTGAATCCCAACCGAACACCACTTCACTGGTTACGTCGTACTTAAAGCCCGCCTTGATATTGTGAATACCCGTCTTGTTCATGTGGCTCGTCTTGCCGCTTTCTAGACTGGTTTGCTCACCATCAGAGTATGAGTGGTTTGCGTACAGGTCGAAATCTTCAATGCTGTAAGTAAATACGGTTTCTACACCCCAAACTTCTACATCATTTTGGTTAGCCAAGGTTCTGTTGTTCTTGGTCGGGTGCATTTGGTTATCCAGATCGTACTGGTATGCAGTGAAGCCAAGAATCGCATTATCCGCCACTAGCAAACCAGACATGTCGTAATCGAAACCCGCTTCGTAGTTGTTACCTGTCATGGCTTTGGTGTCTGCCTGAGTTACGTCAGCCGCCGCTTTCATAGTCAGTGTTTCAGGTAGTGAAGCGCCTTTAAATAGACGACCGTAACCAACACGCAGTCTTAGGTTATCTGTAGTTTGGTATTCACCTTGGAACTTAGGTGACAGCTGGTCGTATTTACCTTTAAATACACCACCCAGCTCATGTACGTCATAACGAAGACCGGTCACAAAACGGAAGTCATTAATTTCGAATGCGTCTTGAGCGTAGATTCCGTAAGCCGTTACTGTACCGCCGTCGATGTCGTAGTTCTTCGTCTGACCGAGTTTCGAACCCGACGTGTAATGGCCAAGGCCAGAATCAACCCACTGCTCTGATTTGTAACCCTCGAAACCATAAGTCAACTCATGCTCGCCAACCCAAGAGATGTTGCGGATATCACCACCAATTGTCGTCACGTTGTACTCACGAGAAGGAATTGATAGGTCACCGTCTTTGGTGAATTCCCAAGCGCCATTCACTTGGTTCCAATCACCATACTCTTCAGTTAGCGCATCGCGATCCATGTACTGACGGTTGTAGTATAGATTCGTCTTTAGGTTCACCAAGTCACTGCCATTGTCGTAGCGATGCATAAACGTCACAGTATCTCGGTTAATCGAGTGGTAGTTGTGCTCATCATGTGCGTACAGTGCACCCGCTTTCTCACCCGATAGCTGACGTTTACCACCGTCTTGGTACGTGTCGTAAGACAGTTTGAACTCGTTCGCGTCGTTTGGTACGAACACCACTTTCACCAAGCCAGACTTCAGCTTACCTTGCTTAGAAGTCACATCATCTTTACCCGGAATGTACAACTCACCGTCATCTGAGTAGTTCGCAATACCCATCAGTTGGAGTTCATCGTTCAGTTTCGCGTAAACCGCAACGTTCGTCGTGAAGCGTTCGTAAGCCGTTTGATACCCCGTTTTAACGCGAGCACCGATGCTTTCGTCTTCTGCAAGGAGGTCACTGGGATCTTTCGTTTCGTAGCTGAATGAGCCGTTAATCGCGCCCGCCCCCGACAGTACCGAGTTACCGCCTAAGGTGATTTCAGCTGATTTAAGCATGGCTGGGTCAAACGTCTGGTCGCCAGAGTGGTGGAATAACTGACCTTCTTGGCGTGCACCATCAATGGTGACAACCGAGTATTTGTCTTCCATACCGCGAATGTAAACCTTGCGAGAATAACGTGCGTTACCGTCAACCGTGACACTCGGCATGGTGTTCAGTATGTCTTTAATATCAGACGCTTGTTTTTGTTCTAATGTCTCTGAGTTGATTTCAGTTTGAACAAGTTGATCAAGAGCAGAACCGACAACGACGATGTTTTCGTCAGAAGCGTGAGCAGCAAAAGAGGCAATCGCAAAGGTGATGGCTGCGGAAAGTGACTTCAGTTTCATAATACTACTTATATTTTATAAACAATAACGAGGGAGCGCAGCATAATACATAAGCTTAATGATAATTAATCTCATTTACATTCTTTACGTTAATGAGTGATTTATTTTTAATCAGATCGAGCGCATCACCACCAAATAATCCACATTTAGGAAGAAGGTTGGGATGAGGTATGAAAGGTATTTCGCGCAAGGTCGAGCACTTAACTCACTCGTTTATTCAATCTTGCCGAAGCAGTGTTAGACTCAATACGATGCTTTCAGAATGTGGAAATACGATGTCATCTCGCCCAAAGACCTTCTATGAACAAGAAATTGACCGCGTATACAGCGAGATGCCGTTGAGTCCAAAGCAGTTTCTCCTGATCAGGCAATCGAAAGCATTTATGGAAAAGCATCACTCAGAAAACATCGAATTAAACGACTTAGCCAAAGCCGCCTTTATGTCGCGCTTCCACTATGTACGGATTTTCAAACAGATGTATGGCGTGACGCCACGAAACTATTTGAGAGATATGCGGATTAAGAAAGCCAAAGCGCTACTCAAGGAAGGTAACTCGATCACGGATACTTGTTTTCAGGTTGGCTATGAGAGCTTAACCACATTTTCGAGTGTCTTTAGAAAGAGCACAGGTTACTCACCCAAAGCGTTTCAAAAAATGCAGAAAAGCAATCTAGAATAAGTTTTTGAGCCTCACTTTCAGTATCTTTTCCTCATCCAAACCTAGCAAAGGTAAATACCCGTGATCAGAATTTCCCTAACCAGCGTACCTGTGGACGATCAGGACAAAGCCCTCGATTTCTACACCAATGTTCTTGGCTTCATCAAAAAAACCGAAGTACCTATCGGTGAACATAAATGGTTAACAGTGGTTTCTCCGATTGAACAATCTGGGGTTGAATTGTTGTTAGAACCGATGGCGTTTGGACCAGCAAAAGTGTACCAAAATGCCCTCAAAGAAGCGGGGATTCCTTGGACTTCCTTTGCGGTCGATGATCTGCAGAAAGAATACGTGAGACTCTCTGAACTCGGCGTGGCTTTCTCTATAGAGCCAAGAGAAGCTGGCCCTGTAATGATTGCCGTACTCGATGATACCTGTGGGAATTACATTCAACTTATGCAGGAATTATAACGGCTTAAATTCGCGCCGTTTTTTAACAGAGAAGCCAAGCTCAACATCGTTTGACCTTGGCTTTTGTTGTTTAAATAAACCTTACTGAAAAAGTGTGATTCGGCTAAGCAAATATATGAATGTGATCGTGTATTCGATACTCAACTCGATTAGCATGCAATTTTTAACATCATGTTACATTTATAAAACTTATGTTTGGATTAAAACGAATCAAAGCCGACAATGAGGCGCTAAAGCAAGAGTTAGCAGACCTCAAACAAAAGTACCAAACTGACGTTGCTGCTCTGGAAAATCAGCTCCAAGAGACGCAACAACTTGTTCGCTCCGCTCAGCAAGAACACCACAATAGCGATGAGTTGATGTCGAGCAGTTTGAAAGGTGGAGACATGCTCCAAACCATTCGAACTGAGATGGTGGAGAGTGCGCAATCTATGGCGCACGAGAACCAAGAACTGCAACAACTGGATGAGATGTTTAAGCAAACACACCAAGCTCTCGCTCGTCTGGACAACCGAGCAGTGAAGATCAGCACTCAAGCTTCTCAAAGCATTGAATCAGTTCAAATATTAGATAAAACCGCCACTTCTATTTCCCTTCTTGTATCTACTATTCAAGAAATTTCTGACCAAACTAACTTGCTTGCTCTAAATGCCGCTATTGAGGCCGCACGAGCCGGTGAAGCAGGACGCGGATTTGCGGTGGTAGCCGACGAGGTAAGAAACCTTGCGGGCAAAGCGAGTGAAGCCAGTGAACAGATTGACTCGCTTGTGAATCAAGTACTCACGCAAGTAAATGCAATTAAAAGCTCGATTGATGAAAACCAAACGTGTGCAGAAGAAGTTTCAGCATCTTCAGCACAGATTGGCTCTATCGTGAACGAAGTCGTCGTGAAATCAGAGCACATGCAGCAAGTGATCCATATTGCTTCCACACGCGCTTTCTTGGATACCGTCAAGCTCGACCACGCAATTTGGAAGAACAACATCTATCGCTTACTGCAAAAAGGCTCGTTTGGAGAAACCGTTAATAGCCATTCAGAATGCAGGCTAGGCCAATGGTACTATCGAGGTGACGGTAAAGCGTATAGCCACCTAAGAAGCTATGCGTTACTTGAAGAACCACACAAAGGCGTGCATGACAGCGGACGTGAAGCGATGAGCCAAGCCAAATCAGGCAACATGGCTGGCATGGTGACCGCCATTAACGCCATGGAAGACGCCAGCGAACAAGTAGTCGTTCAGATAGACCGCTTGATGGATGAGATTATCGCGAGTTAATTTCAAGACTTATTCTTCCTCCCTTCTCATCGAGTAAAGGGAGGAAGTTAAGCTTACCTACCCTATCATCCCCTATTCATTCTTTGGTAATTGCGTCTCAAGCCATTCAATAAATGCAGCATTCTTTGGTCTGTGTTGCTGACCGTTTAAACAAATCAAATCGTAGCCTCGCTCTGCACTTACGCGCTCAAAAGGTGCCACTAGTTCACCGTTTTCTAGGCTGCTTTTCACTAACGATTCACGAGCGACTCCCAACCCCATTCCGTTCTTAGCCGCTGTCATTGCCATATCGGCGTGATTAAACAAGTAAGTTCTGTCCATCACGTTAAGTGTGTTGAGTAGCGAGTTAGATTGTTTGTCCAGCCACATCGCCCATTCTTGATTGGGTTCACTCGCCTCTAATGATTCAGAGCAATGAATAAAAGTCACGCCGGCCAACTGCTCAAGCAATGGCGCTGGCTCAGTAAAATGGTCGTTAAAGTATTTGGGGCTACAAACCGGCAACAGCACTTCATCAAATAAACGCTGATGGTAAAAGCCCGGATGTTCGCTATCGCTGTAGTAAATCGCGATATCGACGGGCTCATGCTGAAAGTCCAAACGGCTCGCTTTCACCCTCAGTTTTATATTGAGATGCGGATACAAACGTTGGAAATCTGGCAACCTTGGCAAAAGCCAACTCTGGGCGAACGTCGGCGCTGCTCCAATATATAATTCACCACGCAGTTCATTGAACTTGATGTCTTCGAGCTCAGAGAAAATAACGTCGAACGATTGGTTTAATGCATGCAGTAATCGCTCACCTTCTTTGGTCAGTTCTAATCGTCTCGTCATGCGCACAAACAAACTGAAACCCAGTTGCTCTTCTAACGATTTGATTCGCTGACTCACCGCCCCTTGGGTAATGAAGAGCTCTTCCGCTGCTTTGGTAAAGCTAAGAAACTTACCTGCAATCGCAAAAGTGTACATATTGGAGAGCATCTGCTGCTTTCTGTCCATCACTCGACCTTCTATAAATTAGCTGCACTAATCCATAGCAAGATTTGTTTGGTTTGTGAAGCTCATCAGGATGCTTTTTAATCAACTTGTCTTATCCATAACGAGAACATCACGATGAAAAAGAATCTTAAAATTACCATCATTGGCGCAGGCTCTAGCTATACACCAGAGCTGATCGAAGGTCTGATCAAACGCAATCATGAACTGCCAATCGGCGAACTGTGGTTGGTTGATATTGAAGATGGTGCAGAGAAAGTCAGCATCATTGGCGATTTGACACGTCGCATGCTGGCTAAAAACGACATGTCGCATATTGATGTGCACGTCACCTTGGATCGCAAACCTGCTTTGAAAAACGCAGACTTTGTATGTTCTCAATTTCGAGCTGGCTGCTTGGAAGGTCGAATCCGTGATGAACGTATCTCACTGAAGTACGGCATGATCGGTCAGGAGACCAATGGGTTAGGCGGTTTTGCCAATGCCTGTCGCACCATTCCTATCGCGCTGGAAATCTGTAAAGAGATGGAAGTGTTGTGTCCAGATGCTTGGTTGCTAAACTTTACCAACCCATCAGGCATGGTGACAGAAGCGATTCTCAAACACACCAAAGTGAAAGCGGTCGGTTTATGTAACGTGCCAGTGATCATGCAAAAAGGCATCGCCCAAATGCTCGGTGCTAACGAGCAAGAGTTTGTGCTGCAAGTTGCGGGTTTGAACCACTTTATCTGGGCACGCCAGATCCTGCACGAAGGTCGTGACAAACTGCAAGAAGTGGTCGAAGAGATCCTATCCGGCAACGATCCTTTGGTGCCGCAAAATATTCCTCCATTCGACTGGCCACAAGAGTTGCTGCGTAATATGGGGATGATCCCGTGTGCTTACCTGCGCTATTACTACACCAGCGAAGACATCATGAGCCAAGAGATTGAAGAAGCGAACGGCGAAGGCACACGCGGTGAAGTGGTCAAAGCCATGGAGAAACGACTGTTCGATATCTACCGCAATCCAGAACTAAACGAGAAACCAAAAGAGCTCGAAAAGCGTGGTGGTCAATACTACTCAGAAGCTGCCTGCGAGCTGATGAGCTCTATCTACAACGATAAGCGCACCATTATGCACGTAAACACCCGTAACAACGGTGCCATTGCAGGCTTACCTGACGATTGCGCGGTGGAAGTCAGCTGCATGATCACAAAATCGGGACCTGTGGCTTTAAACGTCGCGCCATTCCCAAGCGATACGCTGCGCTTGATTCAATTGATGAAAGACTTTGAATCACTCACGGTAGAAGCGGCTGTCACAGGCGACCGCAATGCCGCGCATCGAGCATTGATTTTAAACCCGTTAGTAACCACCGGGACGATTCTAGAAAAGGCTCTAGAAGAGACGATTAAAGCTAACCTCGACTACATGCCACAGTTCCGTTAATCCTAACGAGAACGCAAAAAGGGATGGTGAATGCCATCCTTTTTTTGTTTTTCAATTTACCCAGCAACCTCTGCGTGAATATCGTCACTGCATGGTCAGAATGATTTTGCCTTGCAGCGTGACCGACTCATCTTCTATCAGCTCGAAGGCGCGCTGGAACTGTTCTAACGGAAGGTAGCGATCCACATCGAGTTGTATCTGGTGTTCCACAAAGTGTTCTAGCATCTCGGCAAAGACTTGTTTGCGAACGGTCTTACCAACCGACTCTTCCCAATAGCGCAAAAAGAACGTATTGAAGTCGATATTGTTCTGCTTCATACAAGCGAAGAAAGCAGGCTCATAAGGGGTGAGAGAAAGCGTTCCGTAATTAATATACGTTCCCGAACTAAGCAGAACTTGGATTAGTTCGGTGCCAAACTTGCCGCCAATGGCATCGAATGCGACATTGGGTTGAGGCAGGTCTCGGACATCGATTTGAGATTGCAGATCCTGCTTGTTATCTAGCACTGCAATGGAGTCGTATGAATAACACTCTGGCGCGGAGCTTATCGCAATTAAAGTAAATCCGAGCGAGTGCGACAACTGAGCGAAGATCTTACCAATCGCAGAATTACCTGCGTTGATGATCACCACATCCTCTTTACCTAACTTGGCAACGTGAGTGGTGATCACCCAAGCCGTCAGGGTATTGATATACAACTGGCAAGCGTAGCCATTCTCAAGCTCTTCCGGCACTGCAAAGACATTCTCCGCAGGCGCATCGACATAGCTTTGCCAAGTCCCGCTTTGTGCCACCAGCACCTTTTGCCCAATGTGAAATTCGGTTTGACGCGGATCGTTTATCTCAACCACACGTCCAACCGCTTCAAACCCTGGGACTCGCGGCGGTACATGGGTACGACGATACTGCCCTACTCCCTGAATCGACAATCGGTCACTTGGATTAATGTTTGTGGCTTCGATTTGCACGCGAACGTTACTCAAAGCGAGTGGCTCTAGCTCAACATGCTGCAACACCAACGATTCACTTGGCGAGCCAAAGCTCAGTTGATTAACGCGAGTGTTTGTCTTATGCGAGTTGGTCTTGGTTAAGCTCATCTGGATACCGCGAGATTGCTAGAGGGAATATGGCGCGCCATAGCGAAACGGGTATATAACGTTTTCTCGGCGCGCACGTCAAATTGGATAAGAGCTTAAACGGGCTGACTCAGCATAAACACCACCACTAAAGCGAGACTGCTGCCCATGCATCGGTTTACCCATATAACCTTTTGTGGTGACTGTATAAAGCGGTTCAATACGGTGCCAAAGTACGCCCAAGCAAACATCCCCAGCACACCAGTTCCCACCATCACGCTGATAATGATCACCACTTGAGTCAGGTAATCATTGTTTGGCGAGATAAATTGAGAGAACACCGTCAGCGACGCAACCCAACTTTTCGGATTAAGAATTTGCACCCAAACGCCAGATAAAAAGCCGGACTTTTTTGCATTCGAATCATTGTCGAGTTCCATCGTAGCAATCGACCATGCGAGATACAGCAGGTACGCCGCGCCAATCCACTTTAACGCCATGTACAAATCTGGGTAAAGGGTAAACAAACTGACAAGCCCCACACTTGCACCAACCAACATGATGATCACCCCGACTGCATTGCCCAATACAAACGGCACGGTCGCAGAAAACCCATATCGGCTCGAAATACTTAACAGCGCGACGTTACCCGCTCCCGGCGTTAAAGAAATAGAAACGGCAAACAACAAAAATGCCGCCAACAATTGAGCACTCATGCACTCTCTCCCAAAAAGTAATCAACGAATATGTGAAACAGTCTAACGATTTGGGTAGAAAGAAAATTGCTATCTGCGCTACGATAAAAGTCAATTTGAGCAGATTATTTCCAAAACAATTATGAAAAAGAAAGAATCCACCAACTTTGAATTGGATAGTACCGATTTCGCTATTCTTAACCATATTCAGAAAGATGGCCGCATGAGTAATTCCAAGCTCGCGGAGACGGTTAACCTGAGTGAGACGCCCTGCTGGCGACGCTGGAAAAAAATGGAAGAGGAAGGCTACATTGAGGGTTACGCCGCCAAGTTGAATCGCAAAAAACTCGGCTTTCAAGTCTCTGGTTTTACGCTGGTGACACTAGGCAGTCACGAGGTAGAAAACACCACACCTTTTGAAGACTTTGTCGCAGAAACCGATTGGATCTTAATGTGTCACTGCATTGCAGGTAGCGCAGATTACATGGTGCAAGTAGTGGCGAGAGACTTGGACGAATACTTTGACCGCATCAGTGCTATTCGCCGCGTGAAAGGCATCAGCGCCATTCAATCCAACGTCTCAGTTAAGGAAATCAAGAGTACATTCCAATTGCCGTTGGATTAATATGATGGGCAAGATTGGACTCGCTATCCCCTTCTACCATTCACGCGAAACTGTTGTGGGGTGACATCAAAATAGGCTTTAAACGCTTTGATGTAGGAAGAGTCATTTTGATACCCCACTTGATCGGCAATGCTTTGGATCGAGAGCTCTTCATCTAGCAAAGAGAGCGAATAAATCAGCCGAATTTGTTGTCGCCAAAGTTGAAACGAGGTGTTGAACTCTTTGGAGAACAAGCGCGACAACGTTCGTTCGGATGCACCGACTTTCTCTCCCCACTGTTTGAGTGACCAATCCAATACTGGCGTGTCGGTCAACGCTTCAAATATCAGCTTTAAGCGTCTGTCTTCAGGCAGCAGTAACTGAAAGGTCTGCACGTTATCTTTCATGATTTGATCATGCAACACGCCAAGCAATCGTGATACTTCCTCATCACTGACGAACCCTTCGCATTGGCGGCGTATTTCCTGTAACAGCTCGTTTAAGAACGGAGTGAGTGTGATGGTTCGAACTTGATGCTCGTACTCAGTACCGAACTTAGGGTTTAGATAGATACCGACAAATGTCGTATGGCTTAGCGCGATGGATTCATGTTGAATACCCGCAGGTACAAACAGCGCAGAGGTATGGGGCACAAGGTGCTGGTAATGATCGGTTTTGGTTTGTAATAACCCTTTAATAGGGAAGATGACTTGATGCCACGTGTGTTGGTGCAGCGCATCAATGTAACCTTTGGGCATGTCGATGGTTTTAACCAAAGCTGGTGAGTGGGGATTGGCAGCCATCATCTCATTAGAAGTGATGACACCGGAGTGAGAATCGATTTGGCGGGTTGGCATCATTAACTGTCCTTACATCCCTACTCTGACACAAGTTCACTAGGCTATCATGCTCGGCAAAGTGAATGAAGCAGTGAGGTGCGACGTATGCGATATCAAGTTGAAATATCCCAAGAAAACCAACTCTTATTCAAAGTCGATATTGATAACATCAACCAAGACAAGTGCGAAGCATCGCTTGAAACCGTGTTAACCAAGTTTCCTAAAACGGAAGGTTATCAACGTCATGTGTTGGTTTCAGATAGCGAAACGCGCTACTTAAAAAGCACAGAAAAGCGCATTGAAGTACTGGCAGCGATTCCGGTATTTAAGTCATTGGGCGAGCGCTAGCGTGGTCTTGTCTCATGCTGTATGGCAAATCAGTTTTAGGCGATAAGGAAAGAATATGAAGAAGTTAGGCATAGTTAACAGCGTATTAGCAGGTAAAACCGTTGCCTTTGCACATGGTGCGAAAAGTGCGATTAACAAACAGGTTCTACCGCAGCGTCAGCACGCAACAGAACTGGGTTTTACCAATGACGAACAAGGCGATCCACGCTTCCATGGTGGGATTCAAAAAGCCCTTCATATTTACCCAAGCGAGCACTATCCGGTTTGGCAGAAAGAGTTAGGCGATAAAGAGATTTTCCAATCAGCTGGCGCGTTCGGTGAAAACCTAAGCTCAAGTGGTATAACAGAAGCGTCCATTTGCTTAAAAGATAAGATCCGTATCGGCTCAACCTTGTTAGAAGTATCTCAGGGGCGCATGCCTTGCTGGAAACTCAACGTCCGCTTTGAGCAAAACGACATGGCGAGAAGACTGCAAGACACGCTTCGAACAGGCTGGTACTTCCGAGTGTTGCAAGAAGGCGATATCGGCGCAGGTGACGATATAATTCTGTGTGAAAGACCTTACCTAGACTGGTCATTGGCTCGCATCATGGGCGCAGTATTTACTGGTTGCCTAGATAAAACAGAGCTAAGCCAACTGGCGGAACTTCCATTGGTTGAATCTTGGGGCAAGCTTGTTGAACGCCGCTTAGAAACCGGTGAAGTCGAAGATTGGGAAATGCGTTTGGTTGGCCCGACTGCGGGTCAATTCCCGTTTTGACTCCCCGATAGATCGGAGCGTATCCCTTCCAATATTAGCCCCACAACCAAGTCAGTGGGGCTTTTGCTTTTTAGCCGTTCAATACAGCAAATCTGTATTGAAGCTGGAGCTTAGCAATTAACAAAGGTTAATGAATCGCGCACAAATACGCTTTATGTTGTACCCAAAATAATACAAGGGGAAGCATGATGCTCGAATGGAGAATTAAGAAATTCGCAGATCTGTCTGTTCAAGAGCTTTACGATTTTTTGCAGCAAAGAGTCAATATTTTCATCGTGGACATGAACACGCCATACAGCGATTTGGATGGTAAAGATAACCATCCCGACACCTACCATGTGATGGGATATGATAACGAACGTCTGGTGGCTTATAGTCGTATTATGCCTCCGAAACTCGGATATCCCGTTGATGTTTTACCCTTGCTGAACTCTGATGCCAATGACGTGTGTATTGGTCGCGTTATCGTCGCAGAGGATTACAGAGGGAAAAACATCGGCAACCATTTGATGCAAGTGAGTTTCGATGCCACAAGAAAGATCTACCCGACCGACAGCATTTTTATATCCGCACAAGCACATTTGAAAGACTACTACGGCAAGTTCGGCTTCGATGTTGTCACCGATAGCTACTTGGAAGATGGATGCACCATGTTGGGCCTTAGGCACATTCCGAAAGTTATCTGCTCAGCATAAAAACAACATTAACTCATTGTAAATATGAAAAGAATAAAGGCAGACAGAATTTCAATGATTGGTATTTAGCATTTACTCACCTTTGATCGATGGGGCAAAATTAGCGCTCAATAACGGAATATCAAAAAGGAGTAAAAGTGGAAGATTTCTATATCGATCACAAAGGGTTAGCAGCATATTTCGAGATTCAGTGGCTTGATAAACTTCGACAAAACGGCGTGAGCAAACTGCTTGATAGCCAGTCTAAGTCAGTGCCAGATTGGTTTGTCTCTTCAAGCCATTCGAAAGACGTCGCGCAGTTTGTTGTTGAAGCTCTCGGTAGTGAAAACCTTTCTCCTAAAAGCCTATTAGAAGTGGGACCTGCTCTCGGGAGAAACTGTTATGAATTGATAACCAACATACCAAGTATCAATTCGGCTACGCTCGTAGAACCTTCTCATCGTTTGTTATCAAACTTGAAACAGCTACTGATCGATGGGGGAGAGTGTGACTTCCACTATATTAAGAGCTTAAAAGAGCAAAAGCATTTCACATTTGATGCATCTTCAATAGCCAAAGCTTGTGACCATGTGAATTTTTCTCTCATCGAAGCACCTTTTGAAAATGGCGTGGTCGCGGAGCAGCACGATTTAAGTCTTTGCTTGAATGTACTGGATCAATGTGACTCCCCTAAAACGGTCGTGGAAGCATTAATGGACGCAACGGCTCCTAACGGTGTTTTGGTTTTAGCCTGTACCTATCAGTGGAGCAAAAAACATTTAAAAGATGAGACTGAAGCAGTTGACGATATAAACGATTATTTTGGCAATGGTTGGACTCCATTATCCGAAGCTGAGCACGAGTATAAAATCAGATTCAACGAGAGATACTCTCTCCTTTTCTTGTCTCATATCGTCGCCTATAAAAAGATTGGCTAATAGATAAAGAAGCCACGCACCCGATATCGTCAGGTTCGTGGCTTTTTTGTTTCTCCTATCTTGTTGAATTAATAAAACAAGATAGGAGCGCTTTTTTCTAAAGTTCTATCCTTTGAACTTACTAACATAACCAACAATTAATAGCCGCTACACTCTGCCTCATATCCTCCCTTTCAATTCACCCTGTTACTCTCTTGGAGAAATCTAGTGGCAACCATGAAAGACGTCGCGGACATGGCTGGTGTCTCTACGGCAACAGTCTCGCGTGTTATCAATCGCACCAGTTATGTTGAACCAGTAACGCAAGAGCGAGTCGAACGCGCCATTAAAGAGCTCAACTACCGCCGAGATGCGCGAGCAACAGCGCTAGCAAACCGCAGCAATAACACGCTAGGTTTACTCACTGGGAACTTGGCTGACCCTTTTTTCGCCTTGATCGCCAAAAGCGTAGAAGAAGTGGCTCGTGCCAATGGTTGCCAGTTGGTCGTAGTCAGTGGCGGGCACAATGCGCAACGAGAAAAAGAAGGGCTCGACTTTCTCATCAGTCAGGGCTGTGAGGCGATGGTCGTACACTCAAAGATGCTCGATGACACCACGCTGATGCAATACGCTGCACAGCTTCCGGCGATGGTGTTACTCAACCGCACCATTGCACAAATCTCCAATCGTTCTGTCTGGGTAGACAACCGAGTCGGTGCGCGCAAATCGGTCGAATATTTGATTCAGCAAGGTCATCGCAAGATCGCCTGTGTCACCAGTGACTTACCCATTGAAGATCGAACCGACCGCCTTGAAGGTTATCGAGACGCAATGAATGCAGCCAATTTAGCTATCCCAACAGGTTGGGTAATCAACCAAAACTTCAGTGAGTCTGGAGGAGAGGAAGCAGGTCGCCAACTTATTCAATCCTGTCCAGGAGTCACTGCAGTGGTGACGTTTAACGACGTAATGGCGGCTGGCTTAATGGCAAGTTTGCATGAGCAGGGCTTCACGGTGCCAGATGATATTTCCGTGGTTGGATTTGATGATGTGTTGCTTGCACGCTACCTCTATCCACGATTGACCACCATGCATAACCCAATTGACGAAATGTCGACTTATGCAGCGAAATTAGCACTAAACTTAAGTAAAGACGGCTATTCGCCACCAAACCTGCATCAATTTGAAGCAAGCTTAGTCAGCAGGCAAACCGTCAAAGCAATACAAAAGATCGGATAAAATTGTGATGAACCTTACATTCGCACACCTCATGTAAGCGCTTACATGAAAACAACACACCGCTCTCATTTTGCCTATTATGTGACCGTTATTATCCATTTCGAACAAACCCTACATCGATCCTGAGGATAAATAACATGACAAATTCTAAGCCTCTGCCGTCGTTCGGATTAGCACTCGCCCCTATTGCGGTGATGTTTGCACTTCTGGCTGTCGGATACGGAATACTCGGACTTCGCATTGAAGTTCTGTTACTGATTTCAGCTGCCTTTACTGGTCTTATCGCGTGGAAGATCGGTTACAACTGGGATGACATCATTAACGCCATCGTAGAAAAACTGGCCAAAGCGATGCCAGTCATTCTGATTTTGGTCTCGGTTGGTGGTTTGATTGCCAGCTGGATGGTCAGCGGCACAATCCCTTACATGGTTTACTGGGGACTTAAAGTCATCAGCCCTGAATACATTCTTATTGCCGCTTTCTTTGTGACCAGTGTCGTTTCCGTTTGTACCGGCACGTCTTGGGGCTCAGCGGGGACCGTTGGTGTCGCACTAATGGGTGTTGCGGCAGGACTTGATGTATCGCTCGCAGCTGCGGCTGGTGCTGTGGTATCTGGCGCGTACTTTGGTGACAAAATCTCACCGTTATCAGATTCAACCAACTTTGCGCCTGTCGTTTCAGGCACCACCTTGTACGAACACATTCAACACATGCTTTACACCACCCTGCCGGGCTTTGTGATTGCATCTGTGGTGTTCTTCTTTGCAGGTCAAAATGCTGATATCGCGAACATTCACGAGCCAGAGAAAGTTGTTCAAATCATCTCGGGCTTAGATAATCTATACAACTTCAACATCCTACTTCTTATTCCGCCAGTGATGATCCTATGGGGCGCGTTGACTAAGAAACCGGTTCTGCCATTGATGCTTGGCGCATCGGCTATCGCGATTGTTTTAGGCATGGTTTTCCAAGACTTCACACTAAAACAAGGCTTCCAAGCTTACGTAGACGGCTTCAACCTAGCCATGTTTGAGGCAAACGGTCACAGCGTAAATGGCTTAGTGCCAGATATCGCCAAACTGCTTAACCGTGGTGGTCTGTTCTCAATGATGAGCACGATTCTACTTGTATTCTGTGCCTTTGCCTTCGCTGGTATTTTGAGCCTAACTGGCGCACTAAACGTGGTACTAGGCAAATTCCTACATGCGATTCACACCACAGGTCAGCTGATTGCTTCGACCGTTGTGGCAACCATCACTGTGGTTTTCACCACTTCTGACGGCAAGCTAGCGCTGTTGATTCCGGGTGAGTTGTTCCAAAACGCTTACCGAAAAATGGGATTAGACACGAAGAACCTGTCTCGAACCATCGAAGATGCCGGCACCATTATTGAACCATTGGTTCCTTGGACAGCCGCAGGTATCTATATGGCCGGTACGCTAGGCGTGGCAACGTTGGATTACCTACCATGGGCGATTCAATGTTACACCGGCGTGATCTTCGCTCTGATTTATGGCTTCACTGGCTTTGGTATCGCAAAAGCAAAGCCAGAACAAAACGAACAACAGATTGCTAAAGAGCATTCAAATACACCAGCAGTAGAAACAAAATAAGGTAAATCATTGATGAACGCTTTCGACCAAATTCTGAACCGCAAGGAAAGTGGCTCTGTTAAATGGGACTTTATGCAGCAAAAGCTGGGATTGGCTGGCACGGATTTACTCCCGATGTGGGTATCCGATTATGATTTTAAAGCGCCGCAAGTAGTATTAGACGCGCTACAACAACGTGTTGAGCATGGAATTTTTGGTTACGCAGAACGCGATGATGCGTACTACCAAGCTACAATCGATTGGTATCAAAACCAGCATGGCACCCACGTTGAGCGTGAGTGGATCACTACGGTGCATGGCGTACTTCCTGGACTCGCGATGGCATTGCAAATGCTCACCGAAAAAGGTGATGGCATCGTGATGCAGAGTCCGGGATATGGCTCCTTCCGTAAGATCATTGAATTCAACGATCGTGTTGTCGTAGAGAACCCACTGACGGAAACCAAAGGCGACTATCAACTCGACTTTGATCATCTCGAAACCTGCTTTGCTAATGGCGCAAAAGCAATGATCTTCTGTAACCCACATAACCCAACAGGGCGAGTTTGGTCTGAAAGCGAAATGACAAAGGTTGCCGAACTGTGTGAACAGTACCAAGTTTGGCTGCTGAGTGATGAAATATGGGGCGATTTAGTGGTTGGCGATGCGGAGTACTACTCTGCTTTACGTCTTCCAAAAAATCTTACAAAACGTCTGATAGTAGCTACGGCTGCAAGTAAGACGTTTGGCTTGTCTTCACTGCGAATCTCTAACTTTATGATTCCAGATGAATCACTCCGAGCACAGTTTGTTCACAGATTAGATGCTCATGGTATGGACGTGTTCAATAGCCTATCGATGAGTGCAGCGACTATTGCTTATCAAGAGTGCTCTAATTGGTTGATGGACTTAAAAGACTACTTGCGAGCTAATATCGCCAAACTTGAGCAGTTTGTACTAACGGAACTGCCAGAGGTGAAATTTATCGCCCCACAAGCAGGCTACTTGGCTTGGTTAGATTGCCGCGCATTCAACCTGACCGACGCCGAGCTGGAGCAAAAATTTGTCGCCGCAGGGCTTGTCCCGAGCATGGGTATCGCTTTCGGTAAAGAAGGTTCTGGCTTTGTTCGCCTTAATCTAGGCTGCCCATCAGGCACACTGGATGAAGCCTTGGTAAGAATCAAACACGCACTAAACTAGCCATACAAACAACCGATATAACAAAGCCACGCTTTTCATGTTAAAGCGTGGCTTTTTGTTTCCCTTTCCCCAGGCTGCACAGACAACACTTCCCTAAAGCCATCATTACACTTCCATACGTTCTGCTGATAGAAGGTTACACATCCGTTTTGTACACTGTTCAAAATCAAATAATTAGGACAGAATAATGAACAAAACACTCATCGCGTTAATCACTTTAACAGCAGCAGGAACAGCAACAGCTGGCGACACTTACATTCGTAACGGTAACATCTACAACAACGAAGGCGGTTGGATGGTCGAAGCTGGCGTAGTGCAAGCCAATGATCTTTTCAAAGACCAAAAGCACAATACAGCACCAGTGTTAAACGGTGGCTATCACGGTGAAGATTTCAACGCTGATCTTGGTGGCATCAACTACCGCTTTCTTGGTGAAACTAACGAATTGTTAAACATGAGTGCTTATGTGGTGGGCAGTGGCGTACCTCGCGATAGCGATGTAGCGAAAAGCTTAAAAGGTACTAAGCGTCGTGATTTTGCGGTCGATTTAGGTTTAAACGCAGACTTCACACTCGATCCAAACAACGTGATTTCAACTTACCTACAACACGATGTTTCTGGTGCCTATAAAGGCTTCCAAGGTGGTGCGACTTACTTCCACATCATGAACATCGGCAATGCTGATTTCGTACCATTTGCGAGCGTGTCTTACCAAAGCGAAGACTATGTAGATTACTACTTCGGTGTCACAGACAAAGAAGCACGCGCAAACCGCAAAGCTTACAAAGGCGAAGCTACGGTAAACTATGGTTTAGGCTACAAACTGGTTGTGCCAATCACCGATAACTGGCAAATCAGCCAAGTATCACAATACACGCGTCTAGGAAGTGGCATCAGTGATTCTTCTATCGTAGAGAGCGCAAACCAATGGACAGTTGGCGCGACCGTTTCTTACAACTTCTAGTCTCTTTCCGTTAATAGAAAAAGCCATCATCACGATGGCTTTTTGTTTGTTTAGCTTGGTTTATTTAGCTTTGGGCGCTTGGCGTTTCGGTTTTCCTTGAAACTGCTTAATGCTCTTCTTGGCATTGGTTCGGCGATTGGCTTTTTTATCGCGTGGGGCGCGTTTGCTTTCGCCTGTTGATGGCTTATCCGTAACTGGGAAACCTTCAAGATCTTGCGTTGGCAATTCACGTTGAGTCAGGTTACGGATCGCGGTAAGAGCTTCTGCTTCGCCATGGCAGACCAGCGACATTGCGACACCTTGCTCGCCTGCACGGGCTGTACGTCCAACTCGGTGAACGTAAGTCTCTGCGTGCATTGGCAACTCAAAGTTAATCACCACGGGCAGTTGTTCAATATGAATACCGCGCGCCAACAAATCGGTGGCAATCAATACCTGTGTTTGCCCCGACTTAAACTGCACCAACGCTTCTTCTCGCTCTGCTTGGATCTTATTGCCGTGCAACGCATTGGTTGAGATTCCAGCTTTACTGAGTTTTTTCGCTAGACCATCGGCATTCTCTTTGGCGCCAATAAATACCAATACCTGCGTCCACGTATTTTGCTTGATTAGTTCAATCAACGCTTTGGTTTTGCTGCCTTTGTTGACGAGATACAGTGTTTCGGCAATATCTTGATTGGTGCTGTTTTCTTGATGTGCTGCTACTTGTTTTGGCGCGTGCATGAGCTGCTTGGCTTTGCCCTTCAACTCATCAGAAAACGTTGCTGAGAACATCGCGGTTTGACGCTGGTTTGAAATCTGCCCGGCAATATTTTGCACGTCAGACCAAAAGCCCATATCCAACAAGCGATCCGCTTCATCCAACACTAGGTAATGGATATTACTCAGCTCCAACCCGTTGTTCGCCAGATCAACTAAACGACCTGTTGTCGCAACAAGAATTTGAGGGTTTGCCGCAAGTGCTTGTAGTTGCGTCTCTTTATCCACACCACCACACAGACACACTGCGTTGAGACCAATAGCTTGACCAACTTGGTTAATCGCTTCGCTCACTTGTGTCGCTAGTTCGCGTGTTGGTACTAGAATCAGCGCTTTTTGCTCTGGATTTACACTTAACTTTTCCAACAGAGGCAAACCATAAGCAAGGGTTTTGCCGCTGCCCGTGTTTGCTAATGCCAATACGTCTTTACCACTGAGTAGCTCAGGAATTGCCAAAGCCTGAATATCGGTTGGCTTCTTGAAGTCTTTTGGCAGTGCGTGAATCAGCTCAGAGCTCAAAGAGAGAGTAGAAAATGGCATTAGCTTAACCTTGTGCTTTTGGTTGAAGAGGCAGTAAAACAATATAGATGCAGTAAATCGCAGGCGCGGACTTTACCACAATCTAGATGACGAACAATCGAATTTTAGGAGAGTGAACCTTCAACTGGTACTCGCTTTTAATGCCTCAAACCAAAACCGTGATTAGATTGCCGCTTGGTAAGTACCACGAATAGGGTAATCGTTTTCTGGGTTACGGATAAACGCCAATCCTGAGAGCAAGACTTCTAGGTCAGGTCGAGCGAATGGACCGTTGGAAATATCGACTAACTGAACTTGTCCTTTACTATTCACCACAAACAAACCTGGCTCTGCAAAGAGATGGTCTGTCTCTTTTTCTGAGCGAGGCTCCGAGATATACAAACCAAGCGTTTGCATCTGCTCTACTGTCAGACCATAAGCGACCGGGAACGTGACGCTCAGTTGATCCTTATGCTGCTCTAGCTGTACTTGGCTATCTGCGGACACTGCCACAATATCCATCCCGAGTTGTAAGAATCGTACTTTTAGTGTCTCTAGTTGGTTGAGATAGCGAGTACACAAAGGGCAATGTTTGCCGCGGTAAACCACCACTAAGCGCCAATCGACATTCTCAGAAGGTGCACCCAGCTCGATAGTTTCGCCACTTAGCGTTGGCAGAGTGATAGAGGGAAACAAATCACCTGCGGTAAATTTCGTCGTTGTCATTATTCAGTCCTATTTACTTCACGTTGTTTAAGATAAAACGAGCGCGACACAGGTTGGAGTGGAGAGCATTGCTGCCCTCACATGTCGCGCTCCAACTAACAGACCGGAGTTATCGTTGAATGTATTCGTAACTTTCGTCAGATTTATTGCGTTTACCTACGTACTTATCTTCAAAATCTGGAGACCACACTGCGCTCGCATCTTGGTTTTGGTTCCAATCAAAAGCGGTAAAACGGTGTACCATTTTCCAAACACCATCACGACGTTCAAAACGGTACAGGTGACGACCACCTAAAATGCCTTCTTTGTCCACGCCATCTTCTTCATGCACGTGGTACGCCCACACATAGCTCTCTGCAGTTGCTGTATCACCATCTACTTCGATGAGAACGTTGCTGATGCGGTGCTGTGTCATTTTGATTGCTTCAAACCCTTTCATTGCTGGTTCAACAAAAGCGTGGGCATTGTCGTTATAGAAAAACAAATCTGGGAAGATTGGGTCTTGATGGTCTTCAATAGCATCTTCCCAGTAAGTGGACTTCATCAGCTCTGCGTCCATACGATCTAAAGAGCGAGCATGACGGAAAATCACTTCTGTAATATCTTGTTTATCAACTAGAAGTTGTAGTTTTTGTTGCATGTCCATAAGCGCCTCCATTGGCGAATCAATCTTGGTTAATCTTTCTTACCGATTTGTTTTTCGGCTTGGGATGTATCTTAGAACCAACCAATATCGACTAAAACTGAGCTACAATGACTAGCATCTATGCCTATTTAGAATAATTGAGAGCACTAATGGACCAACTAAGTGCAATGCGCGCATTTGTTCGAGTGGTACAAACGGGCAGCTTTTCTGCCACGGGTCGTGAAATGAATACCTCACAAACAACGATCAGCAAAAAAGTGGCAGCGTTAGAAAAGAAAATCGGCGTCAAGCTCCTCGCTCGAAGCAGTCGCGACCATGCTTTAACGCCTGCAGGCGCGAAGTATTATCAAACTTGCGTTGATATTTTAGGTGAACTGGATGAAGCCGAAGCTGAGGCAAGATCGGAGGTGGCTTCTCCCCAAGGGACGATTCGCATCTCAGCACCAGTGGCGTTTGGTCGCATTTTGCTTGCTCCTATCATGGCAGAGTTTTTCCAACGCTATCCTGATATCAAAGTGGATTTGCAGCTCAGTGACCAGCACACCGACTTGATCAGTGATGGGATAGATGTCGCAATTCGAGCTAAACAACTGGAAGACTCAACGCTGATTGCGCGCCATTTGTTTGATAACCCAATGCTCGTTTTAGCGGCGCCGAGTTATTTACAACAGCACGGAGAACCCAAAGCTCCTGAAGACTTAAAACAACACAATTGTTTGGTTTATTCGCGGATGAGAGACATTAATGTATGGAGCTTTACCAAGCAAAATCAGAAACATGCCGTCGCGGTAAATGGTAATTTTCAAAGCGACAATGGGGATGTATTACTAGAGGTCGCGTTAACCGGAATGGGGATTGTCACTCTTCCGATTTGGATGGTTGAACATCACTTAAAAGAAGGGCGACTTACACAATTGATGAGCGACTACATAGGGCAAAATTTACCTTTCAATGCGGTGTACTTACAAAGCCGTTATACGCCTCTTAAGGTTCGCTGCTTGATTGATTATCTGAAAGAAAAGCTTCCCAACGTTGAGTAGCAACAAAAAAGCGCAGAGCCAAAACTCTGCGCTTTTAAAAGTGCTTTTACATTGTAAATCGTTACTTGGTGTAGAAAGCGCGTTTTAGTGCCATTTCTAGACCACGCACTTCCGCAAGGCCTTTCAAGCGACCGATGGCTGAGTAGCCTGGGTTGGTCTTCTTCTTCAAGTCATCCAGCATTTGGTGACCATGGTCAGGACGCATTGGGATCAAACGGTGATCACCTACTTCTGCGCGGCGTTGTTCTTCATCCAGAATCGCCATCACTACGTTGTACATATCCACATCACCATCTAGGTGGGCTGCTTCGTGGAACGTCATCGGGTTGCTTTCTTCACGCTTGGTTGAACGCAAATGAGTGAAGTAAACGCGGTCGCCGTGCTTTTTGATCATCTTCACTAAGTCGTTGTCACCACGCACACCGTAAGAACCCGTACACATGGTTAAACCGTTCATTTTGCTCGGTACTTTTTCAGTCAACCAATCGATGTCTTCGATGGTTGAAACGATACGAGGCAAACCAAGAATTGGACGCGGTGGATCGTCTGGGTGTACTGCCAACTTCAAACCATGCGCTTCACACACTGGCATAAGTTCCGCTAAGAAGTGCGCCATGTGCTCACGCAGCTTATCTTTGCTGATGCCCGAGTAACGGTCTAACTGTGCTTGGAACTCTTCTAACGTGTAACCTTCTTCAGCACCCGGCAAACCAGCAATGATGTTGCTTGTCAGTTGTTGGATTTGCTCCGCCGTCATGTTGTTGAAGTACTCAAGCGCCTGCGCTTGTTCAGCTTCGGTGTAATCCGCTTGTGCGCCAGGGCGCTTCAGAATGTGGAGCTCAAATGCCGCAAATGCGATTTGGTCAAAACGAAGTGCTCGAGAACCATCTGGCATTTCAAATTCAAGGTCAGTACGTGTCCAATCTAGCACTGGCATAAAGTTGTAGCAGACTGTATCTACGCCACATTCTGCAAGGTTACGCAGCGTCTGTTTGTAGTTGTCGATCCACTGTTGGTAATCACCTGTTTGAGTTTTGATTTCTTCATGAACAGGGACACTTTCAACCACCGACCACGTTAAGCCTCTCTCTTCGATGATGGCTTTACGTTTTAAAATCTCTTCTTTCGACCACACTTCCCCATTTGGAATGTGGTGCAAGGCATTTACGATGCCTGTTGCGCCAGCCTGACGAATATCGTCTAGCGACACTGGGTCATTCGGACCGTACCAACGCCAAGTTTGTTCCATGACACTCACCTTTTTTAAGACGCACTCAGCCCGCTCGAATTATTCAAGCTAAGTGCACAACGACTTCTTAATATGCAGCCACGATAATGCAGCTGCGCTGACTAGAGCCGACCGAAGCCGGCAATGTGGTTAACCGTTTTCAGCGCCCTGCAGAACAACAGGGTTGGAACTGAATAAGTAACCATCAAAATTTGGGTCATCGATGTCAGACAGCTCCAACAGGCGCTGTTTAACGTTTTCAAGGTGTTGCCACATGGCATTTTTTGCAGCGATAGGATCTTTACGCTGCAATGCGGCGAGGATTTTGGCGTGATCGTCTAACCACTCTTCACGGTAGTCTTGACCAGCAATGTGAGAATGAAGTTTCTTCCACATTGGGCTGCTCTCGCGTCGCTCCCAAGATTGCTTCAGCATGTCCACCAGCACAGAGTTTTGAGTTGCCTCTGCAATGCACATGTGAAACTTCTCATCACCGTTACAATCTGCGGTGCCACTGGCGAGCTCTTCTCGCTCTAACTCAAGGGCTGCGCGCATTTTCACGATGTCGCCTGGCGTTACTTGCATCGCTGCAAATTCCGCGATGTTACTTTCAAGCAACTGACGAGCTTGGAGCATTTCAAACGGACCGGCATCATCGCTGATCACGTTTTCACGGGAGTTCGGTTGAGATGGAATATTGATGACATACACCCCAGAACCTTTCTTCACTTCGACAAGGTTTTCCAGCTCAAGCATGATGATCGCTTCACGCACTACTGTGCGGCTCACGTCGAGACGTTCTGCGATATCGCGCTCAGGCGGCAACCTATCACCAACCTTGTATAGGCCGTTGATTAACTCTTGTCTTAGGACTAGACCGGTTTCTTGATACGGTCTTTTCGGTTCAAAAGGCATCATGATGATATTATCACTATATTCCATCTAACTTCTCACGCCATCATAACGACCAATAACAATTGGTCAACCTCTATGTACCAGAATGTGGTAACACCTTGTTTTCGATTTTTTCGTACTAATTAAATTGTGAATTATTGAACGGCTTTAATTTTCTCAACCAATTCATTTAATTCAGGATTTGTCTTTTCTAGGTCCGCGTACATTGGTTGAACCGCTTCAACAAATGCCGCTTTATTTGGCTCTACAAAAGTCACGCCCATCTTCTCTGCTTTCGCGCGCTCTTTCGCTTCTGACTCAGCCCACAGCTTCTTCATGTATTCCGAAGAGTCTGCCGCTGCTTTCATCAGTGCTTGTTGCTGCTCTGGCGTTAGCTTGTCATAAGTCTTAGTTGAGATAACCAAAACGTCCGGCACCATAGTGTGCTCGTCTAAGCTAAAGTACTTTGATACTTCACTGTGGCGGCTCAAGCTGAACGATGGGATGTTGTTTTCCGCAGCATCCACCACGCCTTGTTGCAATGCCGTGTATAGCTCGCCGTATGCCAACGGCGTTGGGTTGCCACCCAATGCTTTCACCATCGCAATCGCTGATGGGCTTGGCTGTACGCGCACTTTTAGACCTTTTAGATCTTCCGGCGTGTTGATTGGCTTGTTGGTGTAGAAACTACGCGCACCCGCATCGTAATAAGTCACACCAATAAAGCCGCTGTCCGCTGAAGAATTCAGGATTTCACGACCCACTTCACCATCTGTCACTTTGTAGTAGTGGTCTTTATCGCGGAACAAGTAAGGCAGGTTGAATGCCGCGTAAGCCGGGGAGAAAGCTTCCAATTCTGCCGCGTTGCTCTTCACCATATCTAGAGCGCCGTTTTGCATTAGCTCCATCGATTCACGCTGTGTACCTAGCTGTGCATCAGGGTAAATACGGATACGAACTTCACCATCTGTCATTTCACGAACTTCTTTTGCCATAAAGTCCATTGCTTTATGTACCGCATGGTCACGAGGGTGGTTGTGACTCAGCTTCAAAGTGGTCGCAGCATAAGCAGAAGCAGTGGCGCCGAAGGTCATTGCAGCACCTACTGCAGCGCTTAAAAGAGTCTTACGCGTCATCATTGTTCTATTCTCCTTGGATTGGTTGTCCAATATGTAGGGTAGTTTTAATTTTTTATCGGTATTTCTTGTTTCGAAGCCATTATTGGCGATCAAAAAACCTATCGTCAAAACAAAAATGCAAATTGATTGACCAAAATCACAATAGCAACCGTTAAATTGGTCAACCAATCCAATTGTGAAGCTGCTCACGGACAACCAAATCGGCTAACTTATAATCCACTCAGAAAGATTAGCGTATGTTGCTGCCCTACACAGAAACAGTTCCTTACATTGGTAAACCAATTGTTATGAGATGC
The DNA here is from genome assembly GCF_026241575.1 of Vibrio sp. Sgm 5. Taxonomy (NCBI): domain Bacteria; kingdom Pseudomonadati; phylum Pseudomonadota; class Gammaproteobacteria; order Vibrionales; family Vibrionaceae; genus Vibrio; species Vibrio sp. Sgm 5. The sequence continues at coordinate 27,170 of NZ_JAPHPY010000029.1, read as the reverse complement.
GCGTATTTACTTAAAGGAAATAAAAATGAATAAATTGGTCAAATACATAAACAGGGGGCTGGCTGCCTTTACGGTCTCTCTCTCGACCTTCCTCGTCATTTGCGTAGTCTGGCAAGTGTTATCACGCTATGTGATTGGCAGACCAAGTACCGTTACTGACGAACTTGCTCGCTATCTCTTTATGTGGGTAGCATTAATTGGCGCCGCCTACACCACCGGCCTTAAACGTCATCTTGCTATCGACTTGCTAACAATGAAGCTGCAAGGCAAGCGCAAACTCATCAATGAAATCGTCATCCAAATTGCCATCGCACTGTTCTCTTACGTGGTGTTGGTTCACGGCGGTACGCAACTCGCACTGAAAACACTGGCAACTGGCCAGTTAACGCCAGCACTAGGCTTGGAAATGGGCTACATCTACTTCTGCCTACCAATCAGTGGCGCACTGATGATCTTTTACTCTGCGGTATTTGCTTTCGACCGTGTAAAACAATTGACGTCTGGTGAAGCCCTACTCACCGACACCCAGCTTGATCAATAGAGGGTTCCACAATGGAATGGCAATTAATTCTCACCCTGTTCGGTAGCTTCGCGGTCTTATTGACGATTGGCGTACCGGTTTCTTTTGCTATCGGTTTGTCATCGCTAGCCACTATTTTAATGAGCTTACCGCTAGAGCCTGCGATCGCCGTTGTCGCGCAGCGTATGGCGGCAGGCCTTGATAACTTTGCTCTATTGGCAATCCCGTTCTTTATCTTGGCGGGTAACATCATGAACCAAGGTGGTATCGCACTGCGTCTTATCAACTTCGCAAAAGTACTCGGTGGCCGCCTTCCTGGTTCACTAGCACACGTGAACGTAATGGCGAACATGATGTTTGGTTCGATTTCTGGCTCTGCAGTAGCGTCTGCGGCAGCGGTTGGCGGCACCATGTCCCCTCTGCAAAAGAAAGATGGCTACGATGAGAACTTCTCTGCGGCAGTGAACATCACTTCTTGCCCTTCTGGTTTGTTGATTCCACCAAGTAACACTTTAATCGTGTTCTCATTGGTATCAGGTGGTACATCTATCGCGGCATTGTTCCTAGCAGGCTACATTCCTGGCATCTTGATGGGTCTAAGCATCATGGTAGTGGCGGGCATCATTGCAAAACGTCGTGGCTACCCAGTGGCAGCACGCCCTTCTCTTGCAATGGTTTGGAATACCTTCTTGAAAGCCGCCCCATCTCTTGCACTGATTGTGATCATTATGGGTGGCATCATTGGCGGTATCTTTACGGCAACAGAAGCATCAGCTATTGCGGTGGTTTATACCTTTGTACTTGCGGTGCTGATTTACCGCGAAGTGAAATGGCGTGACATTCCAAAGATCATCCTAGAGTCTGCGGTGACCACTTCTATCGTATTGCTATTGGTTGGCGCATCGATGGGCATGTCTTGGGCGATGGCGAACGCCGACATTCCTTACATGATTGCAGATGCCCTACTTGCTATCTCTGACAACCCAATGATGATTCTACTGATCATCAACGTCATTCTGCTGATTGTCGGTATCTTCATGGACATGACACCAGCGGTACTGATCTTTACGCCTATCTTCCTGCCAATCGCACTGGATATGGGTATTGACCCTGTACACTTCGGCATCATGATGACCTTCAACTTGGCTATCGGTATCTGTACCCCACCAGTAGGTAGCGCGTTGTTCATCGGTTGTTCTGTGGCGAACGTTGCCATCGACAAAGTAATTAAGCCTCTACTTCCATTCTACGTAGCCTTGGTTGCAGCCCTGATGGCCGTAACCTTTATTCCTGACTTGAGCCTCTTCCTACCTAGGCTTGTTCTTGGTTACTAAATAGGTGCTTGTTTACTAAATAACCTCTTGGCTACCCATTATTAAGATAAACCATCCCGCAGGATCACCTGCGGGAAAAGGGATACAACAATGAAGACTATTTCGAATTCCACTCTGAATGACCACGTTCTGCTTCCGGACTACGACCGCTCAACGCTTAAAAGCCGTATTGTTCACCTTGGTTTCGGTGCTTTCCACCGCGCACACCAAGCTCTATTCACCAACGAGATGCTGAGTAAAACGGGCTCTGACTGGGGCATTTGCGAAACCAACCTATTTGGTGGTGAAGACTTAATTCAATCGCTGCGCGCACAAGACCACCTCTATACAGTGGCAGAAAAAGGCGCAGAATCGACAGAGGTAAAAGTGATTGGCTCAGTGACCGAATCACTCCACCCAAGCCTCGATAGCATTCAAACGGTGTTAGAAAAAATGGCAGAGCCACAAGTGGCGATCGTTTCAATGACGATTACCGAGAAAGGCTACTGCGCCGACCCAGCGACAGGCACACTTGATAAAAACAACCCGCTAGTCATTGCTGACCTTGCCAACCCAACGGAGCCAAAATCAGCATTGGGTTACATCGTGCAAGCACTGAAGATGCGTCGTGAACGCGGCCTAACGCCATTTACCGTGATGTCTTGCGATAACGTGCAAGAGAACGGTCACGTAGCAAAAGCAGCGATACTTGAGTTCGCTCAACTGCTCGACCCTGAATTGTGTGACTGGATTGAAACCAACGTTACCTTCCCTTGCACCATGGTTGACCGCATTGTGCCAGCAGCAACCGAAGAGACGCTGACCGAAATCGCTGAGCTACTTGGCTGTGAAGACCCATGTGGCATCGCTTGTGAACCTTTCCGCCAATGGGTTATCGAGGATAACTTCGTGGCTGGTCGTCCTGATTGGAACGTGGCTGGCGCAGAATTTGTTGCTGACGTTGTGCCTTACGAAGAAATGAAACTGCGTATGCTAAATGGTAGCCACTCGTTCCTAGCCTACCTAGGCTACCTTGGCGGTTACGCGCACATCTCTGACACCATGACAGATGAAGGCTACCGCAAAGCGGCATTCGACATGATGATGCAAGCGCAAGCTCCTTCGCTGACCATGCCAGAAGGCACCGATTTAGAAGGCTACGCCAAGCTGCTTATTGAACGCTTCACTAACCCAAGCTTGAAACACAAAACATGGCAAATCGCGATGGATGGCAGCCAGAAGATCCCACAACGCATGGGCGGCAGCTTACGATTCCATCTTGCTCAAGGTTCTAACTTTTCTTGGTTGGCAACAGCAATTGCAGGTTGGATGCGCTACGTATCTGGCGTGGACGAGCAAGGCAACGACATTGATGTTCGCGATCCAATGGCAGAGACACTACGTCAGATCTGCGATCAACACAGCTTGGACGTTTCTGTTGTGCCTGCATTGCTCGCTGTTGAAGCTATCTTCCCAGCAGAGCTTGGTCAAAACCCACAAGTGATTGATGCGGTGAGCAGCGCTTACCAATCTCTAATCGATAACGGTGCTCGTGCCACTGTCGCTGCGTTGTAATAGGAGTTAACGATGAAGAATTTCTTGTGTGAAGACTTTTTACTCTCAAACGAAACTGCACGTCGCTTGTACCATGAGCATGCGTTCCACCAGCCAATTTATGATTACCACTGCCACCTAAACCCAGCGGAAGTAGCGCAAAATCGTCAGTTCGGTAACTTGGGTCAAATCTGGCTTGAAGGCGATCACTACAAATGGCGTGGCATGCGCTCGGCAGGCATTGAAGAGCGTTTGATTACGGGTGATGCGAGCGATTACGACAAATACATGGCGTGGGCAAAGACGGTTCCTCAAACCTTGGGCAACCCGCTTTACCACTGGACGCACCTAGAACTGCGTCGCCCATTCGGCATTACCAATACGTTGTTTAGCCCAGACACCGCTGACCAAATTTGGCACCAATGTAATGAGCTACTGGCGACGCCTGAATTTACGGCTCGCGGCATCATGCAGCAAATGAACGTCGTAATGGCGGGCACAACCGATGACCCTATTGATTCACTAGAACACCACAAAGCGATCGCAGAAGACGACACCTTTAACGTTAAAGTGCTGCCGAGTTGGCGTCCGGATAAAGCGTTCAAGATTGAATTGGACGTGTTTGCGGATTACATGCACAAACTGGGCGAAGTAGCAGACATTGAAATTCGCCGCTTTGATGATTTATTGAGTGCGCTTGATAAACGTTTGGCACACTTCGATGCACATGGTTGTCGCGCGGCAGACCACGGCATTGAGATCGTCCGTTACGCACCGATCCCAAGCGAAGCTGATTTAGATGCGTTGCTGGCTCGTCGTTTGAATGGCGAAGTATTGTCAGAGCTTGAATGTGCGCAGTTCTCTACCGCGGTTCAAGTTTGGCTCGGAAAACGCTACGCACAATTGGGCTGGGTCATGCAGCTTCATATTGGCGCTCAACGCAACAACAGCACACGCATGTTCAAACTGTTGGGTGCTGATGCTGGCTTTGACTCGATTGGCGATCGCCCATTTGCTTTTGAACTGGCACACCTGTTAGATGAAATGGACCAAACCAACGAGCTGCCTCGCACCATTCTTTACTGTTTGAACCCTCGTGATAACGAAATGATGGCGACCATGATTGGTAACTTCCAGGGTGGCGGCATCGCGGGCAAAGTGCAGTTTGGCTCAGGTTGGTGGTTCAACGACCAGATAGACGGCATGCAACGCCAAATGGAACAGCTTTCTCAGCTTGGTTTGCTCAGCCAATTCGTCGGCATGTTAACGGACTCGCGCAGCTTCTTGTCTTACACTCGTCACGAATACTTCCGCCGCATCTTGTGTGACATGGTCGGTCGTTGGGCAGAGAACGGCGAAGTTCCAAATGACCTATCGTTGCTTGGTCCTATGGTTGAAGACATCTGTTTTGGTAACGCGAAGCGCTACTTTGAAGAGAGGGCGTAACCAATGAAGCACATCGCCATTATTGGTGAATGTATGATTGAGCTGAATGGCAAACCGTTCGGCTCAATGCATCAAACATTTGGTGGGGATACGCTCAACGCTGCGGTTTATTTGAGCCGCGGCTGCGAAGCCAATAGCAAACCTGATGAAGTTAAAGTCTCTTACGTTACGGCGCTTGGCAATGACCCGATCAGTACAGGTATGCTGACTCGCTGGGAAGACGAAGGCATCTCAACAGATTTAGTGCTGCGCGATGAGATTCGCACGCCGGGTTTGTACTTGATTCAGCTTGATGACCAAGGCGAGCGTACGTTCCTATATTGGCGCAATCAATCAGCAGCACGTTACCTACTTCAACATCCAAACTTTGGACTGGTTAAGCAAGCATTAACTCAAGTAGATGCGGTGTTTCTCAGCGGCATCTCTTTAGCCATCTTGCCAGAAGAAGACAGAATTTCACTGCTCAACTTATTGGTCGAACTTAAAGCCCAAGGCGTTGAAATCGCGTTTGATAGTAACTTCCGCCCAGCACTATGGCCTCAAGACGATAATCAAACCGTCAAGAACGTGTACCAAGCCATGTATCAACTGACGGACGTTGCCTTGGTGACTTTTGATGATGAGCAATTGATCTGGGGTGACGAAACGCCAGAGCAAACCATTGAACGCCTTACCTCTCTTGGCGTGGTCAAATGCATCGTCAAGCTCGGCGCAGATGGCTGCTTGGTTCAAGACTCAACAAATCAGGGTTCGAGCGCGGCTCTGGCTCCACAAGCCGTGCCAACCCAACCTGTCGCTCAAGTGGTGGACACCACATCGGCGGGCGACTCATTCAATGGTGGCTTTTTATCGGCATACCTTACTGGCGCAGATCTCGCGACTTCATGTCAAAGAGGCAACGCACTGGCAGGTGCTGTGATTCAACATCGCGGTGCCATCATTCCCAAAGCATTCACACAACCGGCGCTTGGCGTCGTTTAAGGAACACTCATGTCTAGCATTAAAGAACAATTGAAAGCTCTGAAAGTCATCCCAGTTATCGCCATTGATAAAGCAGAAGACATTATCCCATTGGGTAAAGTACTGGCAGAAAACGGACTACCAGCGGCTGAAATCACCTTCCGTTCAGCAGCGGCTGCAGAAGCGATTCGCCTACTGCGTGAAACCCAGCCAGACATGCTGATTGGCGCAGGTACGGTGCTAAACCGCGAGCAAGCAATTGCTGCAAAAGAAGCTGGCGCAACCTTTATTGTATCGCCTGGCTTCAACCCAAATACCGTTAAAGCGTGCCAAGAAATCGGGATTGATATCGTACCGGGTGTAAACAACCCAAGCACAGTTGAAGCTGCGCTGGAAATGGGATTAACCACCTTAAAGTTCTTCCCTGCCGAAGCCTCTGGCGGCATCAACATGGTGAAATCACTGCTTGCACCATACACCGACATCGAACTGATGCCTACTGGTGGCATTAACCCTGCGAACATCAACGATTACTTAGCTATCCCGCGCGTATTGGCATGTGGTGGTACGTGGATGGTAGACAAGAAACTGATCGAAGCGGGCAACTGGGAAGAGCTTGCACGCCTGACTCGCGAAGCAGTAGCGCTTGTAAATGAGTAATGATTGGTAAATAGCCTTGGGTAACCCCTTAGCAATTTAGATAAAGTGCCCAGCCCTCCCTTTGTGGAGGGCTGATTCGTTCAAAGCATGGCTAAATTGATTGGGTTATCGCGGTAAGTAGATTCCTGATCTCGCCTAGGCTCGTCGGAATGACGATATGATAAATATCTCCCTATTCGTCATCCTGAAAAGCGAGTCACGAGCGTGATTAAGGATCTACTCACAGACTGAATCAAACTCTAAAAGATTGGCAACTTTGAAGGATGACCATTGCTTACTCACTTAATGGAAATAACTCAAAGAACAACACTCTAGGGAAATAAATGGAAAACTGGTTAGCACAAGGCATTGGTGGCATCGCGTTTATGGTTGGCGTGATGGCATTCTGGCAAAAAGACGACATGCGCTTTCGCTATCAGATGATGGCGTTTTGTTTCATCATGGGTATTCACTTTACCCTGATGGGCGCAACCGTCGCTGCCATTGGCGTGATCATTAATGGCATTCGCAGCTTCGCCTCAATCAAAACTCAATCACGTAAAGTAATGTGGTTCTTCATTGCTCTTATGTGGCTGATGACCCTTCCAAACATCACTCACTTTTTTGAGTTACTCACTGTAATCGGATCATCCGTCGCCACTTGGGCACTCTTTTCCAAACAAGGCATCACTCTACGCAGCTTAATTTTGTTTAATTCCTTCTGCTGGGTCAGCCACAATATTTGGCTTGGTTCTATCGGTGGTTCATTAGTCGAGAGTACTTTTATCATCACCAACTTACTGACCATATATCGCTTGTATCAATCGAATAAAAATAATAACCAGACACAAACTTTAAATCAGGATTAATGTATTTAGCCCTTTTTCTCACCTGGTAATAATTTTGGAGTAAACAATAACAGCCATAGCGTTACATAGAATTTGGAAGCGACATAACATAAACATAAAGTACTGATTTTAAAGAGATTAAATAAAAGCAAACAGGCTACAAAATCAAGCTCACATTTAATTTGGTCAACCTATTTTTAATTATATATTGAGTTTAATCACCTAATTAAAAAATATGGTAATCCAAATCTTTAGTTCAATTAATTTTGGTTAACCAAAACATCGCTAATTACTAATATTGGTCTTGAACAAACAACTATACCAACATTAGGACAGCGACATGAAACGTCTTACCCAACTCACTCCTATCGCAGTGGCGCTTATTCTCGCAGGGTGCAATTCATCCGACGATGACAACAGCTATGTTCAACCAGAAGTCTTCTCTCGAGTGCACGACGTGCTCAGCGTTGATGGTTATCAATTCAATGGCAACGGGACGTTAGAACCGTTCGAGGATTGGCGTCTAACACCGGTAGAGCGTGCTTTCAATTAACTTCCGTCAACCGTTTGTACTGGATGACGCAAGTAACATGAAAAAATCGGGCGCAATCTTGGCCACCTTCGGTGTATCAGACAGCAACTTAATGGAAGTCCTTTCTGGCAACTTCGCTCCTCAAGGCAAGCTTCCATTTGCACTGGCAAACAGCGCGCAAGCGATTTTGAACCAGCACTCTGACTACCCAGGTTATGACGACGCAGACACCTTGTACGAATTCGGTCACGGCCTAAGTTACGAATAACCTTTTATCCACCGAACTAGGCAGTGTCTCGGCGCTGCCTTTGTTGGATCTACTTGAGGAATAAACCATGGAACACATACTGCAGTTAGACTGGGTTGACCAAAGCATTCCCCATAAAGTTTGGGTTGAACAATACTACGACGGCTGCCGCATTTGCCTAAAGGTCGTCAAGGATGTTGAGCCAGAAATGCTCTCATTGATTGTGCCCAACATTGATGTGAAAACGTTCGTCAGGCATGGCAAGGTAAAGCTATCAACGTTACACCCGCTTATGATGATGGCGTCCTTTTCACTCAAACCCGTTCGCTGTTCAACCTTCCTCATGGTTGCGTGATTTGGGCCGTCACTCATATCAAGATGCAAAATGGTTTGAAGATGTCTGCTGACAAGCTCTGTTTTGTACCGAAACATTCAAAGCAAGATTCTCGCTTTCAACAAGAACATCACGCTGAGGCATGTTAAACCAATAAGGTCAGCCCAGCAGCTGACCTTGTGTTTATCTGTGCTTTGCTTCAGTACGGATGAAAATCAACCTTTTGACAAATTGGCGGGATGTAAAGCTGAAGATAGGACTCAGATAGGCGAAGGGCTTCTTTAGCCAGTTCTGGGGTGATGTAGCCATATTTGCGGTACGAGAGAGAGTAGATTTTGTCGGCAACTTGCAGGGATATAGCAAAAATATTAATCGGTTGAGGTAGCTGAGGAATGTCGAAGAACTGGCGATAAATCATCTCAACTTGATACCCTAATTCAAGATCATGCTCTGTATCTGCGTGACCTAACTCTGCAAACGTATGTCGACCCAATATCAATTTTTTGGCAATAGGATTGTTATTATAATAATTCACATAAGCCGTTTCTATCATTCGATTAATATCGCTCCAATGGACAATCTTTTCTTCATCAATACACTGCTCGAGTAATAAATCAAAATCAGAGAAAACATTTTCCAATAAGTTATGAAATAAGTTTTCTATATTTGGATAATGATGATAAACCGTTGACGTTGCCATTCCGCATTCTTTAGCAACGTCGTACATCGAAATATCCGTCGCTTCTCGCCTCTCCATCAAACGGACAACTGCTTCGTTAATTTTCAACAATTTTGTTTCTGTACTAACTTTTCGCATCGTGATGTTGTCCTTCCAAATTTTAATTAAAACCTAATATATAAGGTCACACTATCAATGTCCGCCAAAAACGACCGTAACTTTGACATGCGACCTTATTGATTTGTGAATTAACTTATTTGCATATTATGGTTGTATATGTGTACCAGACTTCCCTTCAATGATTTCTAACGCAAAAGATAAATCACCTATATGACCACTTTGTCCTGTTTTTTCAACAAACTGGCAGCATGCGTCGACTTTCGGTCCCATCGATCCTGCAGGGAAAGAATATTGCTTCATTTGCTCAATGGTCACATTCTTTAGCTTTTGCTCTTGTGGTGTTCCCCAGTTGAGACAAACGTGGGTGCCATCTGTCAGAATCAGCAAATGCTCCGCCCCAATTTGTTCTGCAATTAGTGCCGCAGTCATGTCCTTATCAATAACCGCTTCAAAACCGACATACGCCCCGTCTTTTTCGATTACTGGAGCACCGCCGCCGCCACCACAAATGATCAAGTGTTCTTTTTCGAGTAAGTCTTTGATTGCTTTGATTTCTAAGATCTCTTGTGGCTTAGGAGAAGGGACGACACGACGCCAATGCGCACCATCAGGTTTCACAACCCAGTGATTTTCCTCGGCAAGTTGTTTTGCTTGATCCTCAGTGTAAACAGGGCCAATGAACTTAGAAGGGTCCACAACGGCAGGGTCGTTTTCATCGACGACAATTCGCGTAAGTATCGTCGTCGTGTAACGATCTTCAATTGCAGCATTGAGACCTTGCTGAATCAAATACCCAATCATGCCTTGTGTTTCTGCGCCAAGCACATCAAATGGATAGGGAGGGCAATCTTTATAAGCGTTGTTTTGTAGGGAAAGTAAGCCGACTTGAGGACCATTACCATGCACAATGACTAAACGGTAGTTTTTACTCAATTCAGCCAGTGAACTCGCCGTCTGCGCAATGCTTTTTTGTTGATTCTCGCAGCTCATGATCTCACCACGCTGCAATAAAGCATTCCCTCCAACAGCAACAACAATAATCGGTTTTGACATATCGAAATCTCCAAATATAAATAAATGATGTCAGATTAGACTGGCCTAACTGTATTTAATTGGAATTTTATGGTTGGAGATAAAAATCACAGTTCAATTCCTATTCAATAATTGGCATAGAAAATGAAGTTGACGTCACGTAATTTTCATTATTAATCGTTTAAAAACCGATATGTGATCTCGAATGTGTTTTTAGATTTTTAATGAGTAAGAAAATTCTGAAATTAATAAATTGATCAAGAACAACTATTTTGCGATTAGTGTTTTTTTCCTCATAAAATGTCTAGGTTCTTTTAATTTTCCCCGCAATTCGTTTCCTCAATACCGATATTAAGTTCACATCAAAGTTCGTTACATAAATTTCACTTCTAATAATTGCCATATTCAGTAGTTAAGGAGCGAAACAATGAGTAACGAAACTCAAGGAAAAATGGGGGTCATGAGTATTGCGCTATTTACGTTATGTGCAGTACTGGTGGTCGACACACTCACCGCATCCGCAAGTATAGGGGTCAGCTCGATCGGTTGGTGGGTTGTAATGCTGATCTTTTTTGTTATCCCCTATGGGTTCATCACTTCTGAGTTAAGCACAACTTACCCAGGCGACGGTGGTATCTATGACTGGGTAAAAGAAGCCTTCAATTTCAAATGGGCCGTACGCACAACTTGGTTTTATTGGATTAACGTCGGTCTATGGATGCCAGCGGTATACATCATGTTTGCAGGCATGTTTGCCGAGCTATTCATGCCAGATCTATCGTTGTGGGGCCAAATAGCGATTTGCATTGCGCTGACTTGGTTCACCGTGTGGATTTGCAACGTATCGGCAGACATTGGCGTTTGGGTCACGAATGTAGGCGCCATCCTAAAAATCTTAGTGATCGGCACGTTGGGTGTAGGGGGCTTTGTTTACGCAATGAAACATGGCGTCGCAAACGAATTTTCTTTGTCTGCCATGGTGCCAACTCTCGACTCAGCGGTTGCGTTTCTTCCTGCTATTGTCTTCAACCTAATGGGTTTCGAATTGGTTGCAACCATGACGAAAGAGATGAAGGACGTGCGTGATATGCCAAAAGCCGTATTCCTTTCTATTGGTATCACTGCGTTCCTCTACATCTTCGGCACGATTGGCATTCTGATGGCGTTACCTGTTGAAAGCATCGGTCTGGTCGCTGGGTTAATCGACACATTTAAAACCTTATTTGGTGATGGTCCATTGGGCAATGCCATGGTGTATTTCTTTGGTGTCTGTGCACTATTAACGCTCATCGGCAACATGGTGAGTTGGACAATGGGTGCAAGTCGCGCTGCTGCCGAAGCCGCTCAAGAAGGTGAACTACCAGCCGCTGTAGCAAAAATGTCGGACAAAGGCTCTCCAGTAGGTGCGAACAATATCACTGGCACGGTTTCTACCGTTGTGATCTTGTCATACGCCCTATTCGCTCAAGGTAATGACGACTTGTTTTGGTCCATCTTCGCCTTTTCAAGCTGCATTTTCTTATTGCCTTATCTGTTCATGTTCCCTGCATACCTAAAATTGCGCCTAGTGGATGGCGACCGTGAGCGCCCATTCAAAGTTCCGGGTGGCATGGGTACGCAATACGTCATCTCAATTGTGTGTTTCTTGGTAATCCTTCAAGCCGTGGTGCTCTTCATCTTCCCAGAAGCACTTGACCTCACCGTCGCAGACTGGAATTACACGGCGCCAGTGCTCATCGGAGTTATCGCGACAATCTTGATTGGTGAATGGATTTTACTGGGCGCATTAAAACGCAAGAACCAACAAACGGAACAACAAGCTGAAGCGTAATTCAGGAGATTGATATGAAAAAGCTATTACAAACCACACCAAAACAAGACGGCTTCAGAATGCCTGCCGAGCAAGAGCCTCATAGCGAAATCTGGATGGCTTGGCCAGAACGCACTGACAACTGGCGAAACGGTGCAAAACCAGCACAAAAAGTGTTCGCTGAAGTGGCAAAGCAAATCAACCAAACCACCCCCGTCACCATGCTGGTAAGTGCGGATCAGTACGACAATGCCGTATCTCGTTTACCTGACGATATCCGCGTGCTTGAAGTATCCACCGATGACTCTTGGATGCGCGACATCGGCGCGAGCTATGTCGTGAATGATGAGGGTGAACGTCGCGGTGTCGACTGGGAATTCAATGCTTGGGGCGGCTTTGTCGATGGCCTTTACTGGCCTTGGAAACGCGATGACCAAGTCGCACAGAAAATGTGTGAAATTACCGCTGATTCTCGTTATAGAGCGCCAATTGTACTTGAAGGAGGCTCCATACACATCGATGGCGACGGCACTTTATACACCACAGAAGAGTGTCTGCTGGACGAGAGTCGTAACCCAGATCTAAGCAAAGAAGAGTTGAGTAAAGTTCTTCGTGAGCATCTCAATATAGAGAAAATTGTTTGGTTGCCTCGTGGCTTATATAACGACGAAACCAATGGTCACGTCGATAACATTCTCCACATCGTTAAGCCCGGAGAAGTGGTACTGACTTGGTGCGACGACCCAAATGATCCGCAATACGAAATCAGTCGAGAAGCCTACGACTGCCTGACAAATCAAAGAGACGCGAAAGACCGCAAAATCAAAGTCCATAAGCTGCCAATGCCAGGTCCTTTGTACATGGCCAAAGAAGAAGCGGCTGGGATCGATATTGCAGAAGGGATGGAACGTGAAGCTGGCGAGCGCTTAGCTGCCTCATACGCGAACTATCTCATCACGAACAACCAGATTGTTCTACCTCTACTCGATAAGCGATACGACGCAGAAGTGATTGCGCTCTTAGAGGAGCTCTACCCAGGCTATGAAGTAAACGGTGTCCCTGCACGTGAGATTTTGCTCGGTGGCGGAAATATCCACTGCATTACTCAACAAGTACCTCAAGTTTAAATCCATACGAATCCAACGACTCAAAATAAAAGGGGCGAGCTTAGGTAAGCCCCAAATGAAAATAGGAATATGATTATGAAATTACCTTCTTCAAGTGCAACTGACCTACACAAAGCAAACATTGAGCATATGGTGTCTATGAAAGATTTCTCAGTCCGAGAAATGGACAACATGATGGAATTAATGAGCTACCTAAAACAAGCGCGTAAAGACAATGCTGTGCCACAACTGTTCAAAGGAAAGTCAGTAGGGATGATTTTTGAAGCCGGCTCGACTCGCACACGAGTGTCGTTTGAAGTTGCTGCGACGCTACTTGGTGGCCACGCTTTGTTCCTATCGCCAAAAGACATCCACCTTGGTGGCAAAGAATCGATTGATGACACCTCACGTGTTTTGTCACGCATGTGTGATGTGATCATGGCTCGCACCAACAGCCCTGAAACGCTAGATGGTCTGTTAAACATGTCTACCGTACCGGTTATCAACGGCCTAGATACCCGTTTCCATCCAACACAAATGCTGGCTGACTTATTTACTATTCGTGAGCACATCACTGATGGTCGCCAGCTTAATGAACTGACTTTGGCATTCATGGGTGACGCTACCGATGTATGTCGTTCATTGATGCTAACTTGTGCGAAATATGGCATGGGCTTTAAGCAAATTGGTCCGGTTAAATACCACATGGAACCAGAATGGGTTGAGCTTGCAGAATCGTTCTGCAAAGAGTCTGGCGGTCATATCGAGATCACCGATGATGTAGAGCGAATCAGTGATTGTGATGTGGTCTACGGCGACAGCTTCTACTGGGTTACTCAAATGGATGAGAAAGAAGAGCGCTTAGCTGCCTTCATGCCTGATTACGTGATCACGGAAGAACTTATGGCAAAAGCGAAGCCAGGTGCAATGCTTCTGCACTGCTTACCTGCAAACGACAAAGAAGAAGTCACTCGCGGTGCGCTAGAAAGTGAATACTCTGTGGCATTCGACGAAGCAGAGAACCGCCTAACAGCGCAAATGGCCATATTGGTTTACTTCACCCATAAAGATGCCATCACGCCAAGCGAAGAAACCATCAAACGTCACGAAGACAAAATCCTAACCTTCCTCAGCACCCTATAACGATCTCATTCACTAACTAACGTTTTTAATTGGCACACATAGCCAGACTTGCCTCTGTTTTTTAGGGGGAAGTCTGGCTATCTATTGCCTGTATCAACGTACCCACTGCGTTACTACAGCAGCCAGAATTGGAGAACACTCGAAATGCACGGCGAAATCATCAAAGTATCTAGAAATACAAAAAATGCACCAATCCACGACGGTTCAACTCAATCGGTGGCTTTCTCCCATTACAACAATATCTCAGCGCAACTGCCGATTGACCCAAAAAGCCAAAAGTTAGTGGAAGGGGGCATCAAAGAGCAAACTAAGCAGTGCTTAAGCAATATTAACTCAATTGTAGATAGCATCGAGCACAGCTTAAATGATGTCGTTAAAATCACGATTTACCTCAAATCTATGACCGATCTGGATGCTGTCGATGAAATTTATAAACAACACTTCATCAGCCACCTTCCAACTCGAACCGTAATTGCCGTTGCTGCACTGCCTTTGGAAGGCGCTTTAGTTCAAATCGACGCGCTCATTTCGAACGGTGAAGGTACACACCCTCAAGAACCTTGCGAGCTGATCAAGCTGGTAAGAAACACAGCAAAAGCCCCAGCCAGTTTGCTGTCGAGCCAAAGTGTTGCGTTCTCACATTACAACCACATTTCAGCTCAACTGCCAATCGAACCAGAAACAGGCAATATTGCTGAAGGCGGAATCAAAGCGCAAACTCGACAATGTCTGAAAAACATCAAGAGCATACTGAATAGTATTGATGTCCCTTTTGATGACATTGTTAAACTCAATATCCATCTGAGAAGTCTCGACGACGCCTTTGCTGTCAATCAAGTCTACAGCACATTTTTTCCAGACTCGGCTATCGCAAGAAGCGTTGCCTACGTGCCCGCTCGTACTGTCATCAAAGCTGAGGGGTTACCAATGGACGCCTTGGTGCAAATAGACGCAACTGTTTCTCATGGGGACGGAACGCCACCACAAGCCATTGAAGATAGACATGGGATTGTGATTCGCGCCCACAACACAGAAGCGGCACCAGTCAGCAAGTTCTCCACTCAAACTGTCGCTTTCTCGCATTACAATAACATTTCTGCACAACTGCCAATCCACCCGTCGAGTGGCGAAGTTATTGCCAATGACGTAGGCGAGCAAACCATGCAATGCCTCGACAACATCAAAGCCATCATCAAAAGCGTACGCCATGTAATGGACGACATCGTGAAGCTGAATATTCAGCTCAAAGATATCAGTGACTTGCAAGTCGTGGAGGATGTTTTAGCAAGCTACTTTGATAAAGAACTTCCATCGCGCACTGTCATCGGTGTATCAGAAATCTTTATGGACGCTTCAATCCAAATAGACGCGATCGTTTCCAATGGTGAAGGCACATTTCCAAAAGAAGAGCTTAGCTACTGAGCCTCATAAAATTATCGAGAAAAAGGTCAGCCCAACCGCTGACCTTGTTTTTATCTGTGCTTTTCTTGCCCGACATATTGCCAAAACCCAACACTTCAAAGCTCACCTATAAACAACCAAAATACCCCAACAATTTTGCGCGAAATGAAGACAAATATCTTTGTGATGTGCCTTCTAAAAGAAGCTGCAAAATTATGGCGTGATACAGCAAAGCATCAAGTATAAAACGACACTTTGAATCGCCCCTTTTCTTTTGAAATCAGACTTCTAATGAAAATGCGAGAATGCTCCTCACTTCGCCCTCTGTCAGAGCTTTGTCAAGACAGAGAACACACTCTTATCCTCACATAAAACCTTCACATCACGGTCATAATCTAGGGTCTAAAATTACCCTTGAACTCGTGTCTACGGACGAAATTTTCAATCGTTAGTTGTGGGAGGTTGCTATGGAAAAGTACTGTCCAATATGTCAAACAGAGTTGATCGATAGAAGTCACTATCTTATCTGTCCTAGAAACAATATTGGCGAATGCGCGTATGATGGCTACGAGGATCACCACAACCATTGCTGTCATGAAGTGGGCGAAAACACCCATGAGAAAGAATTGGTCGCTTTAGATTAAACCAACCTAACAGTGACGAAGCATAAAAATGCCACTCAATGTTGAGTGGCATTTTTCTTTGTATTGTCTGAGATTTACGGGCAGGTTACATCTACGCTACCAACCAAAGTACTATCGGCTTGGACTTCAATGTTAAAACTATTGCCATTGGTTGATTTGAGACATGTCACTGAAACCGAGTAGGTTCCATCATTGTTATCCACAATATCACTAAATGAGCCAAATCCCCCAGCTGTAAATATGAATGCGTCCGAAGAAGAGTCAACAGTCACTACGTGCCCTCCATGCCCTAAATCGAAACCACTCGAATCTTTAAGCGTGATCGTGATATTACCTGAACCATTTAACTCCGTAGGTGTTACAACACTTTCTGCAGCATCGACTTGGGTAACCGTTAAAGGTAACGAATTACTCAATGAGAGATCCCCAACAGCAGCACTCACGACATAACTGCCTGCAGTATCTGCAGTAACTAACACCGTATACGTACCATCACCATTATCTACGGGGGTGCCATAGCTTAAACCCGTACCTTGTGGACTCAGCACCAACTCTCCGTAGCTTTGTGTGTAAGCACTACCATCGGCTTTCTTTAAAGCAACCGTGATAACTGCGCTATGAGCGCCTCCCACACCAAAAGTGGAAATATCACTCGTGATGGTAGACTGAGAAGCGCTTGGCGCTACCGCCTCAAATGTGAGGTTTGATGTACCAATGGTTCCAGAGTCATAGGTCGCGGTAACAGTGACCTCTCCAGCAACGCTAGCGCTAACACTGCTTGTATACACCCCATCGCCTGTATTCACTAATTCCGTCTTATCAGCAGAGCCCGCTGTAATCGTGAGCTCAGGACCGTTCGATGATGGTACAAACGCATTACCAGCGTAGTCTTTCAGCGTGACTGTCAACTGAGCAGTGCTGTTGCCATCTGCTGCAATAGTGGTGATATCTGCTTGCAATGTCGACTGCGATAAATCAATGACGGCATTAAAAGTGAGCTCAACATCGTTAGCCAACTGAGTGCTACCTATTCTCGCACCAAAGGTATAAGTACCTGCGTTCACCGTTGTAAAGACAGCCGTATACGAACCATCACCGTTGTCTGTTTTTGATTTTTCCGTTACCCCACTAGGCACAGAGAATGAAATCTCCCCCGCGGACGATGTATAGTCAGTACCATTAGTGTCCTTTAGCTGAACCGTTACGGTAATCTGGTCACTACCATTTGCGTTCGCGGATTCTTTATCACGACTGAATACAGCAGCAGACAGATTTAAGACCTGAGCATAAGACAAAGAAATAGAGCGGGATAACTGGGTGCCACCAATCGACACTCCTACTGATTTGTTACCTGCACTCGAGCTAGAGAAACTCACAGTGTAAGTACCATCACCATTATCTTGAGAAGTAACGGAACTAACGCCTGTTGGCCTAGAGAGCTGAAGAGTGCCACCTGAACTTGTGTAGTTGTTGCCTTCAGAATCTTTCAGTTGAACCGTCACCGTAATAACTTCGCTACCATCAGCGTTCGCCGAGCTTTTATCAGGAGTAAACTCGGTGTTGCTGAGGTCAAGAACTGGAGTAAATTCAAAAGTAATGGATTCAACAAATTTACTGCCGTCTAGCGAAGCTCCCACTGTGTAGGAACCTGACGTCGAGCTCTTGTACTTCACAGTATAAGAGCCATCGCCATTATCGCGGCTGTCGAACTTAGTTAATCCATTTGGTGTATCAAAAACGACTGCACCGCCAGAACTGGTGTAATCATCCCCCTCTTTGTCTTTTAGCTGCAAGGTCACGGTAATGACGTCAACACCATCTGCGTTTGCTGAACTCTTATCAAGTGAGAAGTCAGCGCTGTTGGTATCTAACACTGGAGTAAACTCGATATCTATGCTGCTAGATAGTGCGCTACCTGCAATCGATGCTGTGATATTGAAGGTTTTTGACGTTTCACTGGTGAACACGCCAGTGTAAGTGCCATCGTCATTATCTTGATAAGACTTCAAAGTTAACCCAGAAAGCTCGCCAAACTTGATGTCACCACCAGACGATGTGTAGTCATTTCCATCCGCATCTTTGAGTTGTACAGTCACCTTAATTTGCTCACTACCATCCGCACTGGCGGACGCTTTATCTCGACTAAAGACGGCATTTGAGAAATCAACCACAGGAATAAACTCTACTGTCGCAGAGCCTCCTAAGGCATTGTCATCAATCTTACCGGAGATAACGACTTCTTGCGCTGTTGTAGACGTCACCTTGGCGCTATACGTACCATCGCCATTAGAAGTAACACCAGAAATCATGACCTCTTCAGCAGGTTCAGCACTCAAGGTAAGATCACCTGAATTCGATTCACGAGCCGTACCAAACTCATCACGCTCCTGAACGGTAATAATGATTTCTGCGACACCGTCTGCCAGCGCTTCTGTGTTCTCAGCAAAAACGAACGTTTGAAGGTAATCAATCGGTAATTCGGCAAGACAATATTCATTGGAGCTTGGTAACTGAATATCAAAAGTGATCGCCTTATCGGCACTCGTCGTGGCGGTTGTACGTTCACCCCAGTAATAACGGTTCTCAAAGTAAGAATAGGCTGAGCCCATGTATTCAATCGATTCGACCGCATCACTTTGTGTTGCGTTACCATCAGAGTCAGTTCTCCCCCATAAATAGTGAGAATAGTCTTGGTTGTACATCCAAAAATACGCTTCAGGTGCGGCTTTAAAGCGCGTGACGGCCATATCGTCGTCGGTACATACCAAGCGGGTTTTAATGGCTTGGTCAATTTTGTCACACAATTGAAGTGACATAAGTGAAATAGTGGTCGTGTCTGCTTTGGCGGTAAATTCTACTTGTGCCCAAGTCTGCCCACCGTAGTAATAGAGTCGATATAACCCGTCTTCAACCAAGTTGGAAAACGTAATGCTATCCCCGTTTACTTCACCCGAAGTTTCATAAGAATAACCGGAATATAAGTAGTAATAGCCTGAGTCGACTGTTTGAGTTTTCGTTTCGTCGATTGGGCAAACTAATGACAGCCCTGTTTCGATATCAATACGAGGAGGGTTAACAATATTCAAGGTTGCCTTGAACGATTTAGTGGAGTCACTCGATACACCAAAACAGAAGTTATCGAGATCGAGCCCCTCTGAACCATCGGCTACTTCAATGACCTCACCGTCCACTTCAATCGATGCTAGTAAGCTATTCCCTTGGCTATCGAGCAGATCGAAATGACCAGCGAAGGCAGGCACTCGATTGATGTTTAACTTTTCAGGGTCATCGCCCCACCCGGAAGGCTTATAAGCCCAACCACCACCAGCTTTGGCAAAGGAGAGGCGCAACTTTTGATTGTTGGGGTCGCCATTCGCATCCACAACGTCGACATCAAGTTGACAACGATCTTGTCCATACCAATCCAGATTGTAATAAGAAAGGTGGGTGATTGGTTTCGAAACGGTAAAGGTGTCTTCGTTTTCTTGTTCTATAACAGCATCACCTTCATAGCGCCATTTACCCGTAGAGTCGGTATAGCTCCAAATGGGGATCGTGCCATCATCCAAAGATAGTGGTTCACCTGTTTGCGGATTTATCGTGGATTTTGGAACTTCAAATGCCAAGGTAACCCCTTCGCCATCAAACGATGACACTTTGTTGCCGCTCTCATCACCAATCTCAATCGCAACAAAACCAGCAGAAATAAAGGTCACGCTGTCAGGAGAAGTAATATCGCTTGGGAGCTCTCCATCAAATCCATCAGGCGATAAACCACCAGGGAAAAGATATAACGGGTTATTCTCATCATCAGCTAATCCTTTTGGATCCGCAGAAAAAAGCATCATCGAAATAGAAACCTCTCCTACGGATGTAAAAGGCTGTCCATCTTCACCAATGAACCCAGTACCAGCAGGAATCGATAACTTGGCAGTTGCGCCATCAAGGATTTTGCCTCCATCCGTGCTGTCATCTTTGCTAACCGTCGCGACATGCACCTGAGAACTGGTGACGTGACCATCTAAGTCAACACGTTCTTCCGCAAAAGTAGTTGCCTCTTCAGCCTTTTCTGACTTAGGAACAATTTCAATCCAATAGTTATCGGACATCGTCGTTTGGGTCAGATCAAGCACTTGGGAGTTAGAGAAAAAACCATCCCCTCTCACAATCACCGTCATCCTAGCCACACCGCCATTCACATCGCTGGCGTTATCGACATCGAATGTGAATGGCACAATGCCAGATTCAGGCACTACCACGACATTACTTTGAAATGCTTCCCCCTGATGGAAACCAGCCACTTCTCTTCCCAGAACATCTTGCACCTGAACGGCAAACGTCTCATTCTGGTTGGCAACATCGAAGACAAACAACAGTTCTAGATTGGACATTTCTGTCTCATCGACTCGATTAGAGACATTAAGTGACAAGCTTTGTTGGTGAGAGATTTGAGACGTTAATGAGGTGGTCGTTTCAGTGGTAGAGTCATTACAGCCCGAGATGGCAAGCAAAGACATCATTCCTATCTGGCAATACAACCCCGCCCTTCTGAACGTATTGATCGTAACCATAACCTAGCCTTTATTTTTATATGAAACACAATACATATAAATAGCAGCTAAATAATACACCTGCATGATGTATGGAAAAAATCATACTCAGAGCACATTAGGATGAAACAGATGTTTTTCTATTCATTTAGTCATCTTCTGCAATACAAATAAAAAAGCACCACATCTTTCAACATGGTGCTTTTTGGGGGAAATTCATAAATGGTTTACAGCACAGCTTTGCGGCTTAGTAGGAACACTTCGCCTAACATGCAACGTACTGAACCACCGCCAATCGATTCGATGGTAGAAACGTCGAATGGCAGCAATTTACCGTGAGTCGCGAGTTGATTTCTTTGTGCTGGTGAAAACGCATCGTAAGCCGATTGAGACATAGCAATCACCTTATCGCCGCGTACCGTTTCCAGCTGAAGAATGTTGCCGCAGAACTGGTTCATCTGCTCAAGCGAAATCGAGATCACCTGCTTGTCTTTCGCCAATGATTTAAGCACAAAGCGACGCTCAAACTCAGGGATCACTTCATCACAAATCACGCAGAACTGCTCACCTACCGCCATCATCACGTTAGTGTGGTAAATCGGCGCGCCAGAAGGCAAACGGGTTTGGAAAGAAATCACGCGATCGTAACCAATGCGCTTGGCGTAATCTTCTAACACCAGACGATCACAACGTTGTGAAAGCGCGGCATAAACGGTTTTGTTGAAATGGTCGAACACCATCACGCCCGTGCTTTCTAGGTAGGCTTCTTCATCTAAATATTCAGTCAGCGAGTCTTGTTGATGCACTTCGCGACCCGCTTGTGCTAATGCTGCGACCAGCACATCTGGGCGAACTTCATGCTGTCGGTTTTCACACGCCATCGGGAAGGTATACAAAGTGCCTTCTGGAGTGGTGCTAAACCAGTTATTCGGGAACACCGCATCTGGCGTGGCAATGTCTGATTGAGGGTAATCAAACTCGACGACTTGCACGCCTTCTTTGCGCAATATTTCAACCATCGCGGAAAATTCAGCCATGGTGTTACGTGAGACTTCTTCTTGCGTCAGGGAAACTTGATGCTGGAATTCGTTATCTTGCGCAGTCTCTTCGTTAAAACGAAACTCTTTCGGCGGCACCATCACAACGCAATTTGCAGTATGACGCAGAGCACTTTGCGTGCTTTCTTCTTTTCCATGTGCATTCTGAGGCACTGATTCGTGTAATAGCATCCAAACATTCCTTTTGACTAGAATGATGAAATTGTAAAATTATTGTTAACTTCAGTTTTGCTGTTTTTAATAATAATTCCATTAGTCAAAAGTAATATTTACTGCGAAAAATAACTAGAGCCCGATTTTTTATTGTCACTTTGAAGGTTTACTGTTTTATGAAGTGTGAATCACATTCTCAAGAATAATGCACCGACTATTAAGCAATAACCAACTAGTTACATTTAAAAGACAATCGGTTAGACTATTTTTTCGCCTCTCTCACATTCGTAACTTTGTCTGCTTTTCTGGCTAGCAGACCACAATATGTCTTACCCCATACTCAGTATTAACTGCTTAGTCCAAGGCAGGAAGAATTGATGAATTCAATGACTGAGATGGGAACCATTAACTTTAGGAAGAGTTATGTTTAAACGATTTGAAGGCTTTACCGAGCCGTTCCCCAAATCACAGCCTGACCAGCCCCCTACTGGGATTTTCGCGTTTTTACGCCACTACACTCGCGGCTTTGAAAAACCGCTGATCATCATGTCGATCATGTCGACCATTGTGGCGATCGTGGAAGTGTCTTTATTTGGTGCCATGGGTCAGTTGGTCGATTGGCTTTCCACCAGCAACCCTGAAACGTTTTTGCAAGACAACAAAGCTGAGCTGATGTTTTACGGCGCGTTGTTACTGATTGTCATGCCCATTTTGGTGGTTGCGTATTCTTTGTTGATTCACCAAACCTTGCTTGGTAACTACCCTATGTCGGTGCGTTGGTTGGCACACCGCTATTTACTCAATCAAAGCCTGAACTTCTATCAGGATGATTTTGCGGGACGTGTTGCCACCAAAGTAATGCAAACCTCACTGGCCGTGCGTGAGACCGTCATGAAAACGATGGACGTCTTTGTTTATGTGTCGGTCTACTTCACCAGCATGATCGTGATGTTAGCCGCAGCAGATTGGCGTTTAATGATTCCAATGATCATTTGGTTATTGGCTTATATTGCCATTCAAGTGCATTTTGTTCCGAAACTGAAAGACGTTGCGTCTGAACAAGCGGACGCTCGATCTACCATGACAGGTCGTATTGTCGATAGTTACACGAATATTCAGACGGTAAAGCTGTTCTCGCACAGTAAGCGTGAAACCGACTACGCCGAAGAGGGTATGAAAGGCTTCTTAAATACCGTGTACCGTCAAATGCGTTTGGTGACTGGTTTTGATATCGCGGTTGAGATTTCAAATTACCTGCTGGTTTTCTCGGTAGCGGCTCTGTCAATTTACTTGTGGCTAGACAGCGCGATCAGTGTCGGTGCCATCGCGATTGCGGTCAGTTTAGCACTGCGCGTGAACGGCATGTCAATGTGGATAATGTGGGAGGTCGGTGCTCTATTTGAAAACATGGGCACGGTTGTCGATGGGATGAAGACACTGTCTAAACCTATCGATATTAAAGACAAAGCTGATGCAAAAGATCTGCAAGTTTCTCAAGGTGGTATCCACTTTGACAACGTCAGCTTCCACTACGGTGAAAACAAGGGCGTGATAAGCAACCTCGACCTCAATATCAAACCAGGAGAGAAAGTCGGCCTGGTCGGGCGTTCAGGGGCTGGCAAATCCACCTTAGTGAACCTGTTGCTGCGTTTTCATGATGTTGAAGAAGGTAGTATCAAGATTGACGGACAAGAGATATCAAGTGTCACACAAGACTCGCTACGTTCAAATATCGGCATGGTGACACAAGATACGTCACTGCTGCACCGTTCGATTCGTGACAACATCTTGTATGGCAACCCAGATGCAAGCGAAGAAGACCTGATCAAAGCCACCAAGCAAGCGCACGCGCATGAGTTTATCGAAACCCTAACTGACCCGTTTGGCAACGTTGGATACGACGCACAAGTAGGTGAACGTGGTGTGAAACTGTCTGGTGGTCAACGCCAACGTATCGCCATTTCGCGAGTACTGCTAAAAGACGCACCTTTGCTGGTACTTGATGAAGCGACTTCAGCACTGGATTCAGAAGTTGAAGCGGCAATTCAAGAAAGCTTGAACGAGCTCATGCAGGGTAAAACGGTTATTGCTATTGCACACCGTTTGTCGACCATTGCGCAAATGGATCGCCTGATAGTGCTCGATAAAGGTAACGTGGTTGAACAAGGGACTCATAAAGAGCTGATTGCCAACAACGGCATTTATGCTCAGCTTTGGGCACACCAGACCGGTGGTTTTCTTGGAGAAGAATCCAATAGCTAAATCTCTTTCAAAAAAGAGACCAACAGAAACGGCGCTTCAAGCGCCGTTTTTTTACCTTCTGTCTACTAAGGTAATTTTGATAACCCCAAACAAAAGGTGATCTGGATCACTTAAAATCTCACATATGAAACAATAATATGGGTGCATATCACATTTTTTCTGTTAATATAGCGCCCCGTTGCGTATTCGAAAGCAGTGGACACAACGCAGAGTATTGAGCTGGCTTCATTTGTTATTTCACTTTTTGAGAAACAGCTATACTCAATCGATGGCTTAGTTATTAATCTAATAATAAGGTAATTAGCTTATGTGCAAATGTGGTTCAATGCAGATCGTACAAGTAAAACAAAGTTGGGCAGATAAACTATTCGGCTACTCAGAGCGCTGGAAATGCCAACTTTGCTGTAAGATCTTCCGCTTCTAAAAGACCAAAAAAGACGCTTAGATTTTCTAAGAAAAAGTAGTGGCCCGACAATGATTGTCGGGTTTTGTTTTTTTGGCCTTTATCAACATTGTGCTTCTTTATCACCACGCCTTACCCAATCGATTATTCTCACAACCTAGCATCTCGGTGTGACTTAGGTATAGAATCATGTCCACTTATTCCTTCTTCAATTCATACATAATCGCTCACTATGAACAAAAGTTTGCTGACTAATATCCTTGCTATCGCTCTGATGGGTGCAGGATACCAAATTCAAAACGATTACCTTTGGTATGCAGGTTTGTTTGCGTTTTCTGGCGCAATTACCAACTGGCTAGCCATCCACATGCTGTTTGAGAAAGTTCCAGGGCTTTATGGTTCTGGCGTTATTCCTGCACGGTTCGAGGAGTTTAAACTGGCCATCAAAAACTTGATGATGGAGCAGTTTTTTACTGAAGCAAACATCGACCGTTTCCTTAATAAAGAAATGGCAGGAGGCGTAAACATCAACCTTCAACCTGTCATCGAAAAAGTGGACTTAAACCCAGCGTTTGATTCACTTGTCGAAGTCATCGAAGGCTCACAGTTTGGAGGTATGCTTGCAATGTTTGGGGGCACAGAAGCCCTGCAACCAATGAGACAACCGTTTGTTGAAAAGATGCAGGAATCAATTGTAGAACTGAGCCAAAGCGACACCATCAAAGCAGCGTTAAAAGATCAATTAGAATCGCCAGCGATGATGGATGAAATCAAACAAAACATTGAAAGCATTATTGATCAGCGGCTAAGTGAATTGACGCCCGCTCTTGTTAAAGAAATAGTGCAGAAGATGATAAAAGAGCACTTGGGTTGGCTAGTCGTCTGGGGCGGTGTTTTTGGTGGTTTAATTGGTATTTTAACCACCTACGTTAGCGCATAAGCATTTATCTACCTGATATAACAAAGGAGCCAGTAGGCTCCTTTTTTGTACCTAGCATTTAGCCTTAGTTAGCTTAACAGCTCTGGATTAACGCCAAACCCCGTTTTATGCTCTTCGATCACCACTTCGCTACGAGTCTGAATCACACCAGGCAACGTCCCAAGCTTACTCGACATGAACTCTTGATAAGCTTTCATATTCCTTACTCTTACCTTAATCATGGTGTCAAAATCACCAGACAATGAATAGCACTCTTCAATCTCTGGCATCAGCTCTACGGCTTTAGCAAATTTTTCAAAAATCGAAAAGCTGGTTTGATCGAGACGAATATGGATAAAAACTTGTACATCTAAACCTAACTTTTCCGCATTAAGTTCGGCGTGATAGCCATTAATATAGCCTTCTTTTTCGAGTCTTTTGACTCTCTCAGAGCATGGAGACGTGGTTAAATTGACTTGTTTTGCCAATTCAACGATCGGAATTCGGCCTCGAGAATGCAGAATCCTTAAAATCTGTAAATCAATTCTGTCTAGTTGATAACTCATTAACCACATCCTTTTAACAACTTAGGAGCCTTCAGATTAATAGTTACTATTCAGTTTGCAAATAGTGAAAGAGAGAACGTGTGAAACCTGCATACATTTAACGATTGCCATGTACAAAAAAGTGTCAAACGTTCAAAAAATGAAAACATTCATATGCCAAATTTATAGATACGCAGACCAATATAGGTAACTTTATTAATAAGATAATTTTGTTAACGAAAAAATGGAATGATGAACTTTGGAGAGAAAAATACGAGCTTTAAAGAAAAGAAATGAGCCAAATAGTAAGGTAATAATAGGCAAAAATAATGAGGAGAAAGCAATGTTAACCCTACAACTCGCGTACAAACCATTTGGTGTTGGCGAATGGACGTACACGACCGTTTCACACGAAGTCGCAAAGTCTCTGGCGTCTGAATATGCCTCTTACGGCTGGCCAGTTATGATCGACAGATTACCATTTGCTACCGAGAAAGAACTCGCAGCCTAAACGCCGGTTACATTATCGCTGATGTCTGTCGCGCTGGATGCTGAACTAATTCACCAATAGCGCGATGGTTACAGCAACGACAATAATATTGAGGCTCCATTTCGTAATAGTGTTCACCTGTTACAAATTTGGCCATCAGCTGCGTAAAGCTCACCACTTTTCCGCTCAGTGTTGCAATTTGCTCTGGTTCACAACGCTTCATGATCACTTTATGCTGCGTTGATCTTCTACAAGCTGAGCAATAAATATCTGGCATTACATCTCTCCCTGCTTTTTCCTGTGCTACTGACAATTGACATATTTTGTTCAAAATAATTCCACAATAAAAAATGTATGGTCCGCCCCGTTATTGCAACTACAATTTAGTAATAACGGAGTTGGTTTGCGCTAATGTATTCGGAGTCCACGTTGGGAACATTAACTTCCCCGCTCCACGATGAT